>DATLGH010000012.1 GCA_035540635.1 Egibacteraceae bacterium
CCTGGGGGGCGGGCTCCGGCTCGGGGGCGGGCTGGCCGCTCGCGACGATCTCCTCGTAGCGCTCGACGGCCTCCTCGGTGGACCCGTCGAACACGAGACGACCGTGGTCCAGGACGATGGTCCGCTCGCACAGCTCGGTGATCGCGGCGAGGTCGTGACTGACCATGACGACCGTCTTGCCGCGCTGGTTGAACGCCCGCATCCGGGCGAGCGAGCGCTCCTGGAAGGCGGCGTCGCCGACCGACAGGACCTCGTCGACGAGGAGGATGTCGGGGTCGACGTGGACCGCGACGGCGAATCCCAGCCGCACGTACATGCCCGACGAGTAGTTGCGCACCGGCTGGTCGATGAAGTCGCGGACGCCGGCGAAGTCGACGATCGAGTCGAACGCCGCGTCGATCTCCTTCGCGCCCAGGCCGAGGATCGCCCCGTTCAGGTAGACGTTCTCACGCCCCGACAGCTCCTGATGGAACCCCGCACCGAGCTCGAGCAGGGTCGACACGCGCCCGCTCACCTCCACCCTGCCCGCGTCGGCGGGCAGGATTCTCGCCAGGCACTTCAGCAGCGTCGACTTGCCCGAGCCGTTGTGCCCGATCAGCCCGACGCTCTCGCCGTGGCGGATCTGCAGCGACACGCCCTTCAGCGCGTGGAAGTCGTGGTAGTGGGACCGCCGGAACCGGTAGAGGCGCTCCTTGATGCCCGGCGGCCGCTCGGTGTAGATGCGGAAGATCTCGTGGAGGTCCTCGACGACGATCGCCAGCCGGTCGCCGGCGTGCGCGCCCAACCCTCAGACCTCCTTCGCGAACGTGACGGCCAGCCGGTTGAACAGCCAGTAGCCGAGCGCGAACGTGACGACGGCGAGGACCGTGCAGCCGAGCAGCGTCGTCGCGGCCGGCCAGGCGGGTGGCAGGGACGCGGGACCCACGGTCTCCGGCACGTCGGGTGCGACCGCGAGCCCGTACAGCGGCGTCTGGAAGAGCTCGACGAACCACGTCATCGGGTTCAGGCGCACGAGCGTCACGAAGAACTGGTAGGGGGCGGGGACCCCCTCGACGAAGAACATCGGGTAGATGATCGGGGTTCCGTAGAACCAGGCGAGGAAGATCACCTGCGTGAGCTCCTGCAGGTCGCGGAAGGGGACGTTGGCCGCCGCGAACGCCATCGACACCCCGGCGGTGAACAGCGTGAGCAGCACGAGCCCGACGGCCACCGCCGGCAGGTACGGCAGCACGTTGCCGCGCTGCCAGAAGAACAGCGGGGCGGTTGCGAGCAGGGCGAGCAGGAAGTGCACCGCCTGGCTGCCCACGATCGACAAAGGGATGACCTCGCGCGGGAAGTACACCTTGCGGATGAGCGGGCCGTTGCCGACGATCGCGCCCACGGAGGCGTTGACGCTGTTCGCGAAGAACTGCCACACGAGGTAGCCGGCGAGGAAGAAGCTCGCGAAGTGCCGCACGGGGATGCGGAGCACGACGGCGAAGATCGCGGTGAAGATCGCCGTCATGAGTATCGGGGTGAGCAGCGACCACACGAAGCCGAGGGCCGAGTGCTTGTAGCGGACCTTCAGCTCCTTGCGGACAAGGTTGTCGAGGAGCTGGCGAGAGGTCCACAGCTCGCCGAGCTTCGCGGTGGGGGCGGCCATGGTGAGGGCGAGTCTATCCCGCCGGTGCGCCACCCCCCGCGACTGCCGGGTGGCGTGGCTCAGACGAGTCGGAGGGCGCGGGCGAGGAACGAGGCCATCTCCGCGCGGCGGACCGGCTGGCTGGGGCAGAACCGCCCGTCGGCGCAGCCGAGCGTGATGCCGGCGTCGGCGATGGCGTTGATCGCCGGCTGGTGCACGGAGCCAAGGACGTCGGAGAAGCGCTGGTACGTGCTGGTCGGCAGCCGCCACGCACGCTGCAGGAACGACGCCATCTGGCCGCGGGCGACCGGGGCGTTCGGGCAGAAGCGCCCCGGTGCGCAGCCGTTGGCGATCCCGGCGGCCGCGAGCGAGTTGATGGCCGCCTCGTGCGGCGAGCCGTTGTCGTCGCCGAAGAAGTCCCGGCCGGCCGGCGGCAGCTTGAGCGCGCGGACGATGAACGTCGCCATCTGCGCGCGGGTCACCTGCCGCTCGGGGCAGAAGCGCTCGGCGGTGCAGCCCGTGGTGACGCCACGCAGGGCGATCGCCTTGATCGCTGCCGAGTGCGGCCCGGCGGTCACGTCGCGGAACTCACCCGGCGCCAGAGGGGGCAGGCGGACGGCGGCGGCCTGCCCGGCGCCGTGCATGAAGTCGACGGTCGTCCAGAGCTTGCCCGACGCCGTCACCCGCACCCCCACGCCGACCCAGTTGAACTCCGGGCGTAAAACGTTCGCGCGGTGGCCCGGCGAGTTCATGAACATCGCGTGGGTCCGGTCGACGAGCTCGGTCTCCGGCGCGCCCGCCCGCTGGCTCCAGCCGACGTTCTCGCCCAGCCGGCGCCAGTCGCGCTGGACCTGCGCGGCGAGGTTCGCGTTGTGGTACAGGCGGTCCTCGCGCGCCATGACGTCCGTCCAGCCGCGGGCGACCCGCTGGAGCTCCGCGTCGACCGCGAGGGGTGCGAGCCCCGCGGCGCGCCGCTCGGCGTTCATGCTGTCGACGAGCCGCTGCTCCGCCCCGCCCCACGTCGACGCCGAGGCGCTGCCGGCGAGCACGCCGACCGCGGCGAGGGCGACGACGAGCAGGAGACCGAGACGTCGGGTGGTCGGTGACTTCATCGTGGGGCACTCCGGGGTTGGCGCGGCCGGTGGTGCCGGCCCTTGGAGTGCCTATCGACGGCGGCGCGGGGCTCCTTGAGGCGAGCGCTGCGCGGCGGCTCCGTCGAGGAACGCCGGGACGAGCCACGCGACGAGTGCGACCGCTCCGGCGAGCGCGCCGACCACGAAGAGGGCCGGCCACGGCGACCAGGCGAGCACCGCGGCGCCCCGGGCCCCTGGCGGGCCCCAGTAGGTGACGAGCGCCAGGCCGGCCGCCGTGGCCTGCACGACGACCACGACCGCGAGGGCGACGAACGGCAGGCGCCGGCTGCGCGCCCCCAGCAGGGTGAACGCGCCGAGGGCCCCGACGACCGCGATGCCGACCACGGCCCCGTACAGGTAGCGGCCGTGGATGGCGAACGGGGTGCCGGTGCGGGCGTAGACGCGCCAGGCCCCGAACGTCACGATCCCGCCGAGCCCGGCGAGTGGGGCGAGCACGACGGTGAGGTCGGCGGGGCTCTGACCGGTGCGCCGGCAGCCCGCGAACGCCGCGACGCAGAGCATGACGACGACGAGGGTGGCGAGCAGGTGCAGGGGCGGGGCACCGTCGGGGACGATGTTCGGCTCGATCCAGAAGCGGTGGCTCAGCCGCTCGACGTAGAAGGGCAGCCAGAAGCCGACGTCGGGGGTGAACCCCTCCGGTGCCGGCGGGCCCGGCAGGCCGGCCGGCTGCACGGTCCCGTGCACGACGAGATTGCGGATCCACCACCATCCGCCGACGGCGACGGCGGTGGCGACCGACAGCGCCCCGGCGGTCATCCCGCGCCAGCCGGCGCCCCGGAGCACGCCAAGCCCGTACACGGCGGCGAGCCATAGGGGGACGAACAGTGCGAAGCCCTTCGTGAGCAGCGCGAGCCCGCCGAGCAGGCCGGCGACGGCGGCGGTGCGCCAGGACCGGTCCCCGCGCGCGACGGCGAGGGTCGGCAGCGTGAGCAGGCCCAAGAGCAGCACGAGCAGGGTGTCGTTGTTGACCGACGCGCCGACGTGGGTGAGCTGCGGCACGCCGAGGGGCAGGACCGCCGCGGTCACCGCGGCGGGGCGGGGCGCGCCGAGCCGGCCGGCGACGAGGTAGGCGATCAGCGGCAGGGGCAGCACGACGAGCGCGCTGAACAGCCGCAGGAAGCCCACGACCTGATCGAAGGACCAGTCGCCGGTGAAGGGCACGACCGCGGTCACCCCCGACAGGGCCGCCGCGGCGAGGAGGTAGTAGAGCGGCGGGTGCGCGGCCATCTGCTGGCGCACGTCGCCCGCCACGTCGGGGCCGAGGTCGGCGAACCTCGGCCGCTCGCCACGCGCCGGGGCGTCCGCGGCCCGCAGCGGCTGTGCCTCGCCCTCGCGGACGTGCCCGACCACGGCGAACGAGTCGATCACCCGCTGAGAGATCCGCCGCTGCCCCACCTCCGGGTAGCCGGCGCCCTGCGCGACGGCCACCACCATGTCGACGTGGGCGGACTCGTCCGGTGCCCGGTACGTCGGGAACAGCACGCTCGCGAGCACGAGGGTGAGTCCGTGGAGGGCGACGAGCGCCCGCACCGCGACGGGCACCCTGCCGAGCCCCCGGCGGGGCGCTGTGCCCCTCGGGGAGGCGCGGCCCTCGGCCCGCACGCGGCGACCCCTAGCGGCTGAGACGCTGCCGCGCGAAGTTGCGCGCGTGGGTGAGAGCGGTGCGGGGTCCGGCGCTGCGGTAGTAGTCGAGGAAGCGCCGGGCGTAGTACCCGTAGGAGCGGGTGATGACGGGGGGTGCGCCGGTGACGTACTCCCGGGACCGTCCGACGCGGTCGGCAGCCGGCCGCGGAAGCCGGCAGAACTCCAGGATGGGCGCGAGCGCCTTGTCCCACGTCATGTCGGGAGCGAGCTGCTCCACCGCCTGTCGGCAGGTGTCGTAGAGGTCACGGTCGTTGCGCATGCGTCGCAGCGCGCTCGCGAGCGCGCCGACGTCCTCGCCGGGCACGGTGAGGCCGAGCCCGTGGGTGTTCACGAGCCGGGACAGCGAGTCGCCCTCGGTCGCCACGATCGGCAGCCCCGCCCAGAGGTAGTCGAGGATGCGGGTGCGGTAGCTGAACGCCGTCTCGACATGGTCGAAGTGCGTGGACACGCCGAGGTCCGCCTCGAGCAGGTAGTCGGCGCGCCGCTCGTACTCGACCCAGCCGGGGTTGAAGAACACGTGGCGGTCGAGCAGCCCGAGCTCCTCGGCGAGGCGGAAGGCGGCCGACGCCATCCGCATCTTCGGCACGTCGGGGTTCGGGTGCGCCGAGCCGAGGAAGAACAGCTTCATGTCGGGCAGGTCGGCGACGATCTCGCCGAGGGCGCGGATGAGCGTGAGCGGGTCGAACCAGTTGTAGATGCCCCCGCCCCACAGCAGCAGGAAGTCGTCCTCCCCCACGCCGTCGAGCACCCCCTTGACCACCTTGTCGACCTTCTCCGGCGGCTCGCTCGGCAGGCCGAAGGGGGCGACGTCGAGGAGCACGCGCATCGAGGCGTCGGCGTCGTAGGTGGCCGGGTTCACGCGGTTGACCCCCGTCAGCTGGCCGAGCCAGAAGTCGCGCTGCTTCTCGGACGCGCAGACGAAGAAGTCGCCGCGCGCGAGCTGCTCGTTGAGGATCTTCGTGTCGCTGCGCGCGGTCGCGAAGCGCTCGATCGGCGCCTCCTCGCGGCGCAGCTCCAGACCCTCGAGGTGGAAGGGGTCGTAGATGTCGACGAGGACGGGCACCTCCGACGCCGCGATCTGCGGGTAGAAGAACATGATGAAGCCCTGGAAGATCACGACGTCGGTGTCGGGCAGCAGCGCGTCGATGCGCTCGCTGTTGACCTGGACGACCTCGAAGTCGGGATGGGAGAGGTCCGGCGGTGTCGTCGTGCCAAGGGTCACCTGGTGCTCGCGGGACAGCAGCTTGGCCATCTCCCAGCAGCGGATCGCCGGCCCCGCCATGCGCGCTCCCAAGCGGTCGGCGGTGAGGATGAGCACCCGCCCGCGTGGCTTCATGTGCGCGCGCAGGTTCCAGGCGTTCAGCACCGCCTCGAACACGTGCATGAAGTCGGGGTCGGGAACGTTGGGCAGCAGCGCCTCCTCGAACAGCCGCAGGATGCGGCGGTCGTCGGTCCGGCGGCGGGACTGCACGAAGTAGCGCTTCGCGCCGAGCTCGTCGAGGGCGAGGCCCCAGTCGCGGATGGCGGCGAGGTGCGCGCCGGTCAGCGCGGAGACGCGCGCATCGGCGATCGGGCGCGCGTCCTCGCTGATGCGGTAGTCCGGCAGGTCCGTCTTGTCGTCGGCGAGGCCGCGCAGCAGGGCGAGCACGAGCGTGCCGGGCAGCGTCCGCGCGAGCTGGTCGTCCCCGTAGTTCTTGAACACCGTGGCCAGGGCGTTGCGCTCGAGCAGGTAGCGCTCCCTCGCGTAGCCGAAGCGCTCGATGGTGCCATGGTGGCGGTGATAGACCTTCGAGGCGGGGACGTAGACGACCTCGTGGCCGAGCACCCACAGCCGCCAGCCGTAGTCGACGTCCTCGAAGAAGGCGAAGTAGCTCTCGTCGAACCCGCCGCTCTGCACGAACACGTCGCGGCGGGTGATCATCGCCCCGCCGGAGGCGAACAGCGTCGGGCGGTTGCGCCGGTCCTCGCCCATGTCGGTCTGGCGGTTGCCCTTCGCGAACCCGTGGCCGTAGAAGGCCATCTGCCCGCCGGCGTAGTCGATCGTCTCGCGGTCGTCGCGGAGGATCTTGCTCGCGACACACGCGACCCGCTCATCGATCTCGAGCAGCTGCACCGCCTCGACGATCCAGCGGGGGTCGGCCTCGGCGTCGTTGTTGAGCAGCGCGATGTAGCGGCCTGTGGCGAGGCGCGCCCCCTGGTTGACCGCCGGGGAGAACCCCGTGTTCGTGTCGTTCACGACCACCCGGCACTCGGGGAACACCTCCCGGACGTACTCGAGGGAGCCGTCCTTGGAGTTGTTGTCGACGAAGACGACCTCGAGCCGCTCCTGGGGGTACTCGAGCGCCCGCAGGGACCCGAGGCACCGCTCGAGGAAGTCCCGCCCGTTGTAGTTCACGACGACGACCGACACCGTCGGCCATCGCCGCTCCGGCCACCGGGCGGGGGGCGTCGCGGCGGGGTCGACGGGCATGGGCGAAAAGCTCCTGCGGTTCTTGCGTGCCGGGTCGTGTTGTCTACCACACCTGGGTCAGGGCTCCCGACGGTGCGCTGCGCTAGCGTGACCCGCATGCGGATCGGTGTGGCGGCGCTCCTCCTCGTCGGCGCGCTCATGGTGGGCGGCTGTCAGGCGGCGAGCGGCGAGGCCTTCCAGCACTCGTTCAACCAGCCGATCATGCTCGGCGATAAGCCGGTCGGGCAGACGTTCCGCCCGGCCACGAGCCATGTCGCCGGCGTCGACGTCCTCGTGGCGACCTTCGACGAGACCGTCGACCCCGCCGGCCGTCTCCGCGCCGTCCTGCGCGACGGCGCCGGCGGGCCCGTCCTGGCCCGGACGTCCGTGGACGGCGCGGACATCGGCAACAACGAGTGGGCGCCCGTGCGCTTCTCCCCCCCGCCGCCCGCGCCGGCGGTCGCCGCCGTCGAGCTCACGTGGGACGGGGCGAGCCCGCTCGCGGTCTGGGCGAACACGCCCCTCGACGACGGCGGTGGCCTGCGCAACGACCCCTACCCGGGAGGCGAGCTGGTGCGCGGCGGCGAACCGGCGGTCGGCGACCTCGCGTTCCGGGTGGTCGGCACGGGGAGCCCGGCGGACGCGGCCCGCAACCTTCTCCGCATCGCGCGCGACGGTGCGAGCCGGCTAGCGGGCGACCCGCTGTTTGCGGCTCTGTGGCTCGTGCTGGTCGGCGGGGCGGTGTGGCTCGGGGTGGGCAACCTGCGGCGCCCGCCCGGCGAGCTCGGCGAGCGCCGGCGCGGCGAGCAGCCCCGTGAGCACGAGGAAGCCCGTCCGTAGAACGCCGATGAGCTGCTCGGTGAGCGCACGGGAGTTGAGCAGGAGCTCGCGGAGGCTCGGCAGCTCGGTCGCCGCCACGGGCGACAGGGGCTGGAAGAGCCCGAGCACCGTCCGGGGCCCGTTCACCAGGTCGCTGATCGCGAGGATGGTGACGACCTGCAGGAGATGGAGCGCGAGCACGCCCCGCCACCGGGGCCTGCGCGCGAGCGCGAGCGCCACGAACGGCGTGAACCACATGAAGTAGTGGGCCGAGAAGGTCGCGAGGGCGAAGAACGCCGCGTGGACGACGAGCAGCCACACCCACAGCTCGCCGACCCGGACCGCGCCGGCGCCCCACCAGCCGGCGGACCGCCCGAGCAGGTAGCCGTACACGGCGAGGACCGCGGCGAGCATGAGGTAGATGTCCCCGGCTCCCTGGACAGGCAGCGTCAACGCGAGGAAGGCATCGCCCGGGGCGATGTCGCGCAGGCGGGCGAGCTCGCCGGCGGTGCCGCCGAGGATCCGGTTCGTCACCATCGTGAGCGCGAAGGGCAGGAGCGCGAGGCCCGCCCACGCGCCCTGCCGGCGCCAGCCCCGCACGGCGACGAGGGCGAAGACCGGGACGAGCAGGAGCGGGTAGGTGCGCGTGGTGACCGCCAGTCCGAGCAGCAGCGCCCCCGTCCAGGGCCGCCGGCGCTCGCACGCGAGCAGCGCGCCGAGCACGAGCGCGACGGGGAAGGCCTCGTAGCGGGCGAACAGGTAGGTCGCGTAGAGCCCGATCGGGGAGAGCATCCAGAATGCCCACGCACGCCGGATCGCCTGCGGCCTCCCGGCGGCGACGAGAGAGAGCAGGAGCAGGCCGGCGGCGAGGTCGAACGCGAGGTAGGGCAGCTTGAGCACGAAAAGCGTCGAGAAGACGTCCGAGGACGTGGCGAACTCCCGTGTCACCTGCGTCTGCAGCCCACCGGAGTCACCCCACCACCAGGGGTCGGTCCAGACCGCGGCGGGCGGCGGCAGGAGCGGCCCGAGCAGCCGCAGGGCGAGCGCGTGGACATAGTGCGCGCCCATGTTGACGAGGTAGGACCCGAACAGCTGCCCCTCGTAGGCGATGAGGTGGGCACGCCAGTAGACGGCGAGCAGGTCGCTGTGGAACGCGAACGGCATCACCGCGAAACGCACGGCCAGGCCGACCCCGAGCCAGCCGAGCAGCGGGCGGCGCAGCACCGGGTCACGCAGGGGGGCTGGCAGCAGCCGCGAGATCGCCGGGACCCTACCGCTGCGCTGCTTGAGGGTCATTCGGGGACCCTACCGCTGCGCTGCTCGAGGGTCATACGCGTCAGTGTAGGAGTCGGTTAGCCTGACGGGATGCAGCCCTACCTGTCGGCCGTCGTGCCGGTCTACGACGAGGTCGAGGCGCTGCCGCAGCTCCACGCCGAGCTCGTCACCGCTCTCGAGATGCTCGACCGTCCGAGCGAGATCGTCTACGTCGACGACGGTTCCACGGACGGGTCGACCGAGCTGCTCCACAAGCTCCAGCTCGAGCGGCCCGAGCTCGTGCGGGTCGTCGTCCTCCGGCGCAACTTCGGGAAGTCAGGAGCCCTCGCGGCGGGGTTCGACGCCGCCCGAGGCGAGCTCTACGTCACCCTCGACGCCGACGGCCAGGACGTGCCCGACGAGATCCGCGCGCTGCTCGCCCGTGTCGAGAGGGACGGCTACGACCTCGTCGGAGGGTGGCGGCGCGAGCGCGACGACCGCGTCGTGAAACGGCTCACGTCCCGGTGGTACAACGCCGCGACCCGGGCGCTGACCGGGCTCGACCTGCACGACTTCAACACCGGGTTCAAGCTCCTGCGGGCGGAGGTGGCCGAGGAGCTGCCGCTGTACGGCGAGTTCCACCGCTTCGTGCCGGTGCTCGCCCACGACCTCGGGTTCCGGGTGACCGAGGTCGCGGTGCGCCACCGCGCCCGCACCGCCGGCAGGAGCAAGTTCCTGTCCGTCCTGCGGTTCCCGAAGACGCTGCTCGACCTCATGACGGTGCTGTTCCTCACCCGCTTCGCCGACCGACCGCTCTACCTGTTCGGGGGTGTCGGGGCGGCGCTGTCGCTCATCGGTTTCACCGTGCTCGCCTACCTGTCGGGCATCTGGCTCTTCACCGACCAGGGCATCGGCAACCGGCCACTGCTGCTGTTCGGTGTGCTGTGCGTGCTCGTCGGGGTGCAGCTCATCGGCACGGGCTTCATCGGCGACGTGCTGCGGCACACCGGCGCCCGGGACCGCCGGCCCTACCGGGTCCGCGAGATCCTCGAAGACTGACCGGGCCGCCGAGCGGATGCGGATCCTCGCCCTCACCCATGTGTTCCCCCGGAGCGCTGACGACCCGAGCGCGCCGTTCCTGCTCACGTGGGCGCGCGCCCTGCTGGCAGCCGGCGTCGACGTCGGCGTGGTCGCCCCCCACGACGCCGGTCTGCCCGCACGCCAGACCGTCGCGGGGGTGCCGGTCCGCCTGGCCCGGTACGCGCCCGACCGGGCGGAGCGGCTCGCCTACCGCGGCGAGATGCACCAGATCGCCCGGACGCCGGCCGGTCCGCCGCTCGTCGCGTCCCTCGTCGCGTCCCTGGCCGGGCGGCTGCGGGCGCAGGCCCGCCTCGGCCGCCCCGACGTCGTCGCGGTGCACTGGTGGATGCCCGGGGCGATCGCGGCCCGCCTCGCCCGCGTCGACGCGCCGGTGGTGCTGACCGCGCACGGCACCGACGTGGCACTGCTCGAGTCCGAGCCACGCCTCGCGCCGCTCGCCCGGTGGGCGCTCGCGGGGGTCGATCGCGTCGAGGCGGTGTCCTCCGACCTCGCCGAGCGGCTCGCCCGCGCCACCGGGCGGGTCGCCGACGCCGTGAACCCGATGCCGCTCGACGCGGGGTGGCTCGCCGAACCCGCGCCGCCGCGCGCACGGGCCGCCGACCGGCCGTTGGAGGTCCTCGCGGCGGGGCGCATGGTTCCCGAGAAGGGATTCGCCGACCTGCTCGAGGCCGCGCGCCGGGTCCCCGTCCCCGTGCGGGTCACGCTCGTGGGCGACGGCCCCGAGCGAGGGCGGCTCGAGCAGCTGGCCGAGGCGCTCGGTGTCCACGCCCGGCTGCCTGGGCGCCTGGCTCCCGACGCGCTGCACGCCGCCTACGCCGCAGCCGACGTGGTCGTCCAGCCCTCGCACCGCGAGGGGTTCGGGCTCGTGGCCGCCGAGGCCCTCGCCCGGGGCGTCCCCGTCGTTGCCACCGACTCGGGCGGGGCCCGCGACGTCCTCGACGCCGGCGAGCTCGTGCCGGTCGGCGACGTGGCCGCCCTCGCCGACCGCCTCGCGGCCGTCGCCGCGGACCCCCTGGCCGCGCGCGAGCGCGCCGCCCGCCACGGCCCCCGCGTGCGCGCGCTCCTGGCCCCGGCCGCCGCCGCCGAACGCACCCTCGCCGGCTTCCACGCCGTCACCTGACCCGCCCGGCCGCCTACCCTCCGCGGGTCGCCTCCTCGTACGCCTCATCTCCCTCGGGCCGGGCGTCCCCTGCCCGGTCGGGGTGGGTGAGGCCGGGCTTCGTGGAGTCGGGGGGTTCATCACCGGCGGGTGAGCCCGCCGCGGCGGCCCCGTCGAGGATCTCGCCCCGCACCCACGTGACACCCGCGTGGGTGAAGCCGAGGAGCTCGGAGGCGTGGCGCGACACGTCAAGGACGCGGCCGCCGATGTAAGGGCCGCGGTCGTTGACCCGCACGGTCGTCGTCGCACCGTTGTGGACGTTCGTGACGCGGACGCGGGTGTTGCACGGCAGGGTGCGGTGCGCCGCGGTGAGCGCCCCGGGGTCGAACCGCTCCCCGCACGCGGTGGTGCGCCCTGCGAACCGCGCCCCGTACCAGCTCGCCTCGCCCTCGAACGCGCCGACGACCCGCTCCACCGGAGCAGGAGGAGGCGGCGGTGGGGGCGGCTCGGGCGGAGGTGGCCGCGGATCGCCGCGCAGCGCCGCCTCCACCTCCTGGCGCACGAGGTCGCTCACCGCACCCTCGCCGCCGATGAGCACCGCGCCGGCGAGGCGGTGCCGGCGTCCCCGCAGCCACCGGTCGGTGCCGTCGTTCAGCCGGTCCGGGGGCACGAGCAGGACGGGTCCGTGCAACGCAGCGGCGAGCGGGCCGGCGCTCAGCGCGTCGGCGAAGCCTGAGCCCGAGGCGAGCACGAGCCGGAGGGGTTCGTCGCCCATGGCGCCCATGGCGCGCTCGGCGACGTGCACCGACGTGAGGTAACGGCTGGCGCCGGCCACACGCTCGACCGCGTAGCCGAGGCCGCGGAGGCGTTCGTCCACAGCCGGGGAGATCGCGTTCGTGCCACCGACCAGCACCACGGAGAGGGCCTCGAGGTCGCCGAGGGCCACCTCCGTCTCCGGCGGCAGGCGGTCGTGACGGGTGAGCAGCGTGGGCACCCGCTGCGGGGCCGCGGCGAGACTCGCGCCCGCCAGCGCGTCGGGCCAGGCCCGTCCCGAAACCGGATGGCTACCGAGCGCCAGCACGACCTCGCCGGTTGACGAGGGCCCCGCCTCACGCGCGAGCAGCCGCGCCGTGTCGTAGCGGTTGTCGCCGGCGACCCGCTCGACCACGAGGCCCTGCCCCTCGAGCTCGTCGCCCACCGTGGCCGCGATCGCGGCGGGCCCGCCGACGACCCAGACGCGCTCGGTGCCGAGGCGCCGCAGCTCGTCGGCCACCTCGCCCGGCAGCCGACCGGGGTGCGTGAGCAGCAGCGGAGCGTCCGCGCGAGCCGCGAGCGCACCCGCGGCGAGCGCGTCGGGGAAGTCCTGCGCCGTGGCGAGCACCGCTTCGGACGCCGACCCGAACGAGGTCCGCGAGACGGCGACCGCCGTCGCGATCCGGTCGGGCCCGGCGGCGCGATCCACCGCCGGGCTGTCGGCAGCGACCGTGCCGACCGAAGCCCCGGCTATGGCCACGGTGACAAAGAACATCAGGGCAACCCAACGCATCATTTCCTCTCGGATGGGATGGGGAGCGCCTAACCCGTCGCCGGCGCGCCGAAACCTCCGACCGCGTGGCGGCGGGCCGTTCCGAGCGTCGTGTCAGGGGTGGCGCGCGGCGGCCGCGACGGCCTGCCCGTCGCCGAGGACCGCCTCGGGCCCGACCACGGCAGCCACGCCGACCCGGGCGTTCTCGCCGAGGATCGCGCGGCACACCTGCGCCTCCTCCCCCACCTCGACGCCCGCGTGGAGCACGGCGTCGGCGACCCGCGCGCCGGCCCCCACGACGCAGCGGGGGCCGACCACGACGGCGACACCGACGTCGGCGGACCGGTCGACCCTCGCGCTCTCGTGCACCATCGCGAGTCGTCCCACGCTCCGGAAGCCGGCCGCCGCAGGCCACGCACAGCGCCCGTCGAGCACGGCGCGGTGCCCGGCAAGGTAGCGGTCGGGCGTGCCGATGTCCTGCCAGTGCCCATCCGACACGACGCCGCGGAGCACCGCTCCGGCGTCGAGCAGGCCCGGGAAGACCGCACGCTCGAACGACAGCGGGCCGTCGCCGGGGAAGGGGTCGAACGCCTCGGGTGCGAGCACGTAGGTGCCCGCGTTGACCGTGTCGGCGGCCACGGTGCCTGGCGGCGGCTTCTCCACGAACCGGCGCACCCGCCCGTCGTCGTCGCACACGACCACACCGAAGCTCGCCGTGTCCGCCACCCTCGTCAGCGCGATCGTGGCCGCCGCGCCGGCCTCGTCGTGCGCGGCGAGCAGGGCGCCGAAGTCGAGGTCGGTGAGGATGTCGCCGTTGCAGACGAGCACCGGGCCGTGCGCGCGTCCCCGGAGCAGACGTCGGGCCGCGCCGGCGGTGTCGAGCGGCGCCTCCTCGGTGACGACGTCGACGGCCACGCCGGCGTCGCCGAGGCCGCGCCAGGGGGCGGCGGCGTCGCCGACGAGGAAGGTCGCGCGGTCGCAGCCCGCCGCGGCGAGGCGGCGCAGCAGACCGACGGCGAACGGCTCGCCCATGAACGGCAGCAGCGGCTTGGGGCGGGTGTCGGTGAGGGGGCGAAGGCGCGTGCCTTTACCGCCGGCGAGGATGACCGCGTGCATAGGGCTGCTCAGGGTACCGGCGGGCAGTCCGGCGTGGCCGACCCCCGGGCCGCGCCCGGCAGGTGCCAGCTCACCGTTCGGGATCGTCCTCCCGGTCTGCACGCCAGCGGGCGAGGTCAGGCTCGCGGCCGTGGGGGCCGGGCTCGTAGAGCCGTCCGACGCCCTCCGGGGCGTAGGGCTGGGGTACCCAGCCACGCGGGTCGTCGTGGGGGTAGCGGTAGCCGGCACCGTGCCCGAGCCGGGCAGCGCCGCGGTAGTGCGCGTCGCGCAGGTGCGCGGGCACGGGAGCGTTGCCGAGACGGGCCACCGCCTCGCCGGCTGCCGCAAGGGCACGGGTGACGCGGTTGGACTTCGGGGCCAGCGCCAGGTAGATCGCCGCCTCGGCGAGGGCGTAGCGCGCCTCGGGCAGCCCGACGAACTCGAGCGCGTGGAAGGCCGCGACGGCCACCTGCAGCGCCTGCGGGTCAGCGAGGCCGACGTCCTCGCCGGCGAGGACGACCATCCGCCGGGCGAGGAACCGGGGGTCCTCACCGGCGGTGAGCATCCGCACGAGCCAGTAGACCGCCGCGTCGGGATCCGACCCGCGCAGGGACTTGATGAACGCGCTCACCTGGTCGTAGTGGTTGTCGGCGGACTTGTCGTAGCGCAGGTGCGGATTGGCCAGCGCCGTGCGCACCGCGCCGGCCGTCACGGGGTCCCCGAGGGCGGCGGCGGTCTCGAGGCCGGTCAGGGCCACGCGCGCGTCGCCGTCGGCCGCGGCGACGAGGGCGTCGAGCGCCTCGGGCTCCACCGTCACGCCGGGCAGCCCCCGCTCGTCGCTGACGGCGCGGCCGAGGAGCACCCGGATGTCCTCGCCGTCGAGGGGCTCGAGCCGGTAGAGCAGGCTTCGGGACAGCAGCGGCGCGTTCACCTCGAAGTAGGGGTTCTCCGTCGTCGCACCGATGAGCACGACCGCGCCGTCCTCGACGCCCGGCAGCAGCGCGTCCTGCTGGGACTTGTTGAACCGGTGGATCTCGTCGACGAACAGCACGCTGCGCCGACCGGCATGCGCCCGCCGTGTGCGGGCCTCCTCGACGACACGGCGCACGTCCTTCACCCCGGCGGTGACGGCGGACAGCTCGACGAACGCGGCTTTCGTCGAGGCGGCGACGACGTGGGCGAGGCTCGTCTTGCCGGTTCCCGGCGGTCCCCAGAGCAGCACGCTGCGGATCTCGTCGGCTTCGACGGCGGCCCGCAACGGTCCCCCCGGACCCACGAGATGACGCTGCCCGACGACCGCGTCGAGGGTGCGGGGACGAAGGCGGGCGGCCAGCGGCTCACCCGGCAGCGGGCCCTGCGGCCCGGCCGGGGGCGGGGCGGTCCCCGGGTCGTCGAAGAGCCGATCGCTCACGAGGGGACCCTACCGCTCGGTGGGCGCTCACCGCCCGGCCGCCGCCGTCAGGGACGTCAGCCGTGGGCGTGCGTACGGCCCCGGACGATCGACCACGTGATGGTGGCGAGGACCCACCCGGCGAGACCGACCTTGATCGGCAGGCGCAGGACCCGCCGGACGCCCGTGGCGTAGCGGCGGCTGAAGAACCGGTCGAGCGAGCGCGCGTGCTCGACGACCATGCGGAACCGCTTGCGCGACACCGCCCCCCCAATCGCGTGGGTTACCTCCACGACCGGTGAGAACACCACCCGCCACCCCCGCTCGCGCAGGCGGTAGCAGAGGTCGACGTCCTCGACGAACATGAAGTAGGCCGGGTCGAAGCCGCCGACGTCGTCGAACGCCGCACGGCGCAGCGCGATGCAGCAGCCGCTGATCCAGTCGACGTCCCGCTCGCTGCGGTGGTCCCAGTCGGTCAGCCGGTACGCGCGCGTCCACCGGTTGTCGGGCTTCCACAGTCCGAGCACCGCATGCCCCACCGCCTGGCCGATGGACGGGAAAGCGCGGGCGGACAGCTGCAGCCGCCCGTCGGGGAAGCGCACCATCGGCCCCATCGCGCCGACGTCCGGCCGCGCCGCGAGGTGCTCGCCGAGGGTTCGGGCCGACCCCGGCGGAAAGCGGGTGTCGGCGTTCGCGACGATGACGAGCTCCGCGGGCGTCACCGCCACGCCGGCGTTCGCGGCTCTGCCGAAACCGACGTTCGACAGCGCAAGGCGCCGGACGTCAGGGAACGCGGCCGACACCGCGTCGAGGCTCGCGTCCGAGGAGCCCGAGTCGACCACGACGATGTCGTCGGCGTCCGCCTCCGCGAGCGAGCGCAGGCAGGCCAGCAGGTCGTCGCGGGTGTTGTGGTTGACGACTATGACTCCCACCCGCCCGCCTTCGGCGCCTCCGGCGCTAGCTGGCACCCTCGTCCAGCTCCGCGATGAGGCGCGGCAGCGAGACGCGCCAGTCCGGCAGCGGTGGCAGCCCGACGAGGCGCGCGAGGCGGTTGTCGAGCACCCCATAGGCGGGGCGGGGGGCGGGGGCCCCGAACGTCGCGGTGTCCGTGGGTCGGAGGTCGACGGCAACGCCCGCCGCGTCGAAGACCGCGCGCGCGAACTCGTACCAGGTGCAGTGGCCGCTGTTCGTCAGGTGGTACGTCCCATGGCGACCGGACACCGCGAGGCGGCGGATCGCCGGCGCGAGGTCGAAGGTGAACGTCGGCGAGCCGGTCTGGTCGTCGACGACGGCGACCTGGCCCCGGTCGCGGGCGAGGCGCAGCATCGTCCTCGCGAAGTTGTGCCCGTGGGTCCCGTGCACCCACGACGTCCGCACGATGTAGTGCTCGGCAACAGTGCGTCGGACGAGCTGCTCGCCCGCCTCCTTGCTCCGCCCGTACATCGACTGGGGGTTCGGGCGGTCGAACTCGGTGTAGGGCCGCCCCGCACATCCGTCGAACACGTAATCCGTCGACACGTAGACCATGGCGGCGCCGGCCAGCGCGCAGGCGCGCGCGACCCACCACGACCCGACCGCGTTGACCTGCCACGCGGTGTCGGGCTCCGACTCGCAGGCGTCGACCCTCGTGAACGCCGCGGCGTGGACGACGAGCTCCGGCGCATGATCGCGGACCGCCGCCACGACCGCCGGCTCGTCCGTGACGTCGAGCGTGCCGAGGTCCGTGCCGACGACGTCGTCGTCAGCGAAGGCCTTCAGGAGGTCGCGGCCGAGCTGGCCGTCGGCTCCCGTCACGAGCACGCGCATGGGGTCAGCTCACCAGACCGCGCCGGGCGCCCGCGCCGCCGTGCTTGAGGGGCCGCCACCATTCCTCGTTCGCGCGGTACCACGCGATCGTCGCGTCGAGGGCGTCGGCGAACGCGTGCTCGGGCTTCCAGCCGAGCTCGCGGACCCGCGTGGTGTCCACCGAGTAGCGCAGGTCGTGGCCCGGCCGGTCCGGGACGAACTCGATGCGGGCGTCGGCCTCCTCGCCGGTGAACCCGAAGCGCTCGAGGATCGCGTAGGTGAGCGCCTTGTTGCTCATCTCGTTGCCCGCCCCGACGTTGTACAGGCCGCCGGGCTCGCCCTCGGTCAGAACGAGCCACTGCGCGGCGCAGTTGTCGAGGACGTAGGTCCAGTCGCGCACGTTCGCGCCCCGCCCGTACAACGGCACCCTGCCCCCGTCGATGAGGTTCGTGACGAACAGCGGGATGACCTTCTCCGGGTAGTGGTAGGGGCCGAAGTTGTTCGCGGTGCGCGTCACCATGATCGGGTAGCCGTAGGTGACGCGGTAGGCCCGGGCGAGCAGGTCCGCGGACGCTTTCGAGGCCGAGTACGGCGAGTTCGGTTCGAGCGCGTCGCCCTCGACGAACGAATTGGGCTCCGGGATGGAGCCGTAGGTCTCGTCGGTGGAGATGTGCAGGAAGCGTTCGACCTCGACCCGCATGGCGGCGTTGAACAGCGTGTTGGCCCCCGCGACGTTCGCCTGGATGAAGTCGTCGGACGCGGTGATCGACCGGTCGACGTGGCTCTCCGCGGCGAAGTTCACGACCGCGTCGTGCCCGGGCAGCACGTCGGCGAGCAGCGCGGCGTCGTTGATGTCTCCGCGCACGAACGCGTAGCGCGTGTCGTCGGCGAGGTCGGCGAGGTTCGCGAGGTTGCCGGCGTAGGTGAGCTTGTCGTAGTTCGTGACCGCGACGTCGGGCTGGGTGGTCAGGACGTGGCGAATGAAGTTCGAGCCGATGAACCCGGCTCCGCCGGTGACGAAGATGCGCATGGTCCGAGCCTTCCACAATGCAGCCCGGTGGGCGAAAGCGGCCCGCGCTGCTCAACCCTCGGCAGCCAGCCGGCGGACGTACGCGCCGTAGGAGGACGTGCCGTGACGCCGGCCGAGCAGGGCGAGCTGGTCGCGGTCGATGTAGCCCATCCGGTAGGCGACCTCCTCGAGGCAGGCGATGTGCACGCCCTGACGGTGCTCGAGCACCTGCACGAACGTCGCCGCCTCGAGCAGGCTGTCGTGCGTGCCGGTGTCGAGCCACGCCATACCGCGGCCGAGGTTCACGACCTTGGCCCTGCCCGCCCGAAGGTAGGTGTTGTTCACGTCGGTGATCTCGAGCTCGCCACGCGCGGACGGCGAGAGGTTCTTCGCGATCTCGAGCACGTCGTTGTCGTAGAGGTAGAGGCCGGTGATCGCAAGGTTGGACTTCGGCTGTGCGGGCTTCTCCTCGATGGACACGACGCGGCCGTCGGGTCCCGCCTCGACGACGCCGTAGCGCTGCGGGTCGGTGACGGGGTAGCCGAACAGCGTGCAGCCGTCGACGGTTGCGGCCTCCTCCTGGATCATCTGCGGGAAGCCGTGCCCGTGGAAGAGGTTGTCGCCGAGGACGAGGCAGGCGTGGGCGCCGCCGACGAAGTCCGCCCCGATCACGAACGCCTCCGCGAGGCCGCGGGGTTCCGGCTGCACCGCGTAGGAGAACGCGATGCCGAGATCGGCGCCGTCGCCGAGCAGTCGGCGGAACAGCGGCAGATCGGCCGGCGTGGAGATCACGAGGATGTCGGTGATGCCGGCTAGCAGAAGCACCGACACGGGGTAGTAGATCATCGGCTTGTCGTAGACCGGCAGCAGCTGCTTCGACACCGAAAGCGTGACGGGGTGCAGGCGTGTGCCGCTGCCTCCGGCTAGCACGATTCCCTTCATGCATCAACTCCGAGTCAGCAGCGGTCCCTGTGCGCGGTGGCCCCGAGGTACGTCGGCGAGGGCGACGGCTCGGGGCTGGCCGCGCCGCTTTGCGGTGACGGCTCGGGGCTCTCCTGCGCATCCGCCTCGGGAGGCTCGTCGACGGTAGCGGGGTCGAAGTGGCTGCCGACCACGACCGTGAAGCCGTCGTCGGGGTCGCCCGGCTCGAGCACGGCGTCGCCGAACGCGCCGGCGACGAGCTCCGCCTCCTCCCGGAGCCCCGGCGGATGCAGCACGTGGACCCGCTCGTAGTCGAAGCTCTCGGCGTTGGCGGTCGACGCCACCTCGAAGCCCTGCCCCGCGAGGAGCTCCGCGGCGGCTGCCGCGAGCCCGTTGACCCCGGCGCCGTTCAGGACCACGAGCGCCGGCACGTCCTCGGCGACGAGCGCACGCGGTTCCTCGCGGCCGAGGTCGTCCGGGGCGAGCGTGCCCTCGCGGAACGCGCGGAACAGCTCCTCCGCCTCCTCCTCCTTGGCGACCACCATCGCCGCCCCGTTGATCGTCCGGGGCACCGCGGGGACGACCCGCGCGTCGAGCTGCTCCTCGGTGAAGTTGCGGAGGCTGAAGGCGATGCGGCGCATGTCCGCGAGCGACAGCGCCCGGTCGGTCTTCACCGCCCGGCCGGTGGCGTCGACGAGGGCGAAGAGCCGGGGGACGTTGAGCAGCGTGCCCGCGCTCGTGATCTCGTTGACGAGCTCGCGGATGAAGCGCTGCTGGCGGGCCATCCGGCCGAAGTCGTTGTCTATCCTGCGGGCCCGCACGAAACCGAGGGCCTGCGCGCCGTCGAGCCGCTGGCAGCCCGGTGCGAGGTCGAGCCCGGCGTAGCGGTCGCGGATCCCCGGCTTCTCGACGTAGAGCGTCACGCCTCCGAGCACGTCGACGACGTCGATGAAACCGGCGAAGTTGACCTCGACGTAGTGGTTGATCGGGATGCCGGTGAACGTCGTGACGGTCTCGACGAGGCAGGCGGCGCCGCCCACGCCGGTCTCCTCCCCTTTCCCGTACGCGCCGTTGATCCTGCCCCTGCTGCCGTCGCAGCGGGTGACGAGAAGGTCACGCGGGAAGCTCAGCAGCGCCGCGCGCTCCCGGTTCGGGTCGATCTGCAGGAGCATGATCGTGTCGGTCCGGCCGCCCTCGGTCGCGTCGGTGCCGAGCGCCTGCAGCTGCTCGTCGGTGAGCCCGTCGCGGCTGTCGTCGCCGACGAGCAGCACGTTGAGCACCTCGGAGACCTCCTCGACCGCGCCGACGGCGGGACCCCCGGTCACGAGGCCCGGCACGTCCACCCGGCTCACCGCGCGCTCGCCGTACCACAGCAGCGCACCGGCGGTGACCGACGTCGTGATGCCCACGACGATTGCGAACGTCGTGGCGAGCATCGCGACCCGCCGCCATGACCATCCCCCGGTGGGCCGACCGCCGCTGTGCGCCGGACCGAACTGCCCGGGAGGCAGGTTCTGGCCGAGTTCGGACACCGCGACGTCGTCTCTTTCCGTTGGTGCAGCGTTGGTGTGGGGAACAACGGTGCGCGTGCTCACCGCCGGCGTGGCGGCACCCTCGCGTCCCGCGACGGCAACCCCGGAACCGTACACGTTGGCCGACCGGGCCTCCACCATGCCCGACGGGCCGACCGGCCGGTCGAGGCGGCTACGATCGGTCGCCATGGGCTCCCTCGACGAGCTGGCCGGCGCCGCCCGACGGCTGCCCGCAGGCGACCCTCCGGCGGCGAGGAACCTGTCGGCGCTCTTGGCCGAGCGCGTCGCGGCGCGGGGCCACCACCCCTTCCTCACCTTCTACGACGACGCGTCCGGCGAGCGCACCGAGCTGTCCTACGCGACCTTCGACAACTGGGTGGCAAAGACAGCCAACCTGCTCGTCGAGGAGCTCGGGGTCGGACGGGGCGATCGGGTCGCGACGGTGCTCGGCGACCACTGGACGGCCCTCGTCGTCGCATTCGCCTGCTGGAAGGTCGGCTCCTGTGTCGTCCCGCTCACCGCCGGGGACCCGGGCCCGGAACCGGCCCTGGGCCCGGGGCCCAGTGCGGCGGCGGCGTTCGTGCGGGAGAACCTGCTCGGCGGCGACGGTTTCGGCGGCGGCGCCCCGTGCCGCCTCGTCGCCGTCGGCACGGGAATGGGCGCCCGCCTGACCGCTCCCGCGGCGCTGCCCCCCGACGTGCTGCCCTACGGGGAGGAGGTTCCCGCGTTCGCCGACGACTACGACGACCCCGAGGTGCGCCTCGATGACGACGCCCTCCTCGTGCCGGGAGGCGGGGTGTCGCCCGCGAAGGTGCGGCTCACGCAGGGCAACCTGCTCGCGGCCGCAGAAGCCGTGTGCGCCTGGGGGGTCGGGCCCGGCGACCGGGTGCTCTGCGCCCAGCCGGTGCAGCTCGTCGACTCGCTCGCCCTCGGCCACCTCGGGCCGCTGGTCGCCGGGGGCTCCGTCGTGCTCAACCGCGCGCCGGACCCCGCGGGGCTGTGGCGGCGCGCCGCCGGGGAGCGCGTCACGCTGCTGCTCGCGTCACCGACCGTGGTCGACCGGCTGCCCGAGGGCGATCCTCCCGAGGGGCTGCGGGGCGTGCTCGTGGCCAGCGGTGCGGCGTCGGACGTGCTGACCGATGCGGGGCAGCGCCTGCCCGTCGCCGTCGGCCACGGCGTGGTCGAGGCCTGCTGCGCCTCGACCCTGTCCCCGCTCCCCGCCGACGGGGAGACGACGGCGTGGATGCGATCGGCCGCCGGTCGGCCGGTCGGTGCGGTCACGGCGCGCGCGGCGGTGGCCGCACTCGATGCGGACGGCAGCCCCTTCCCGCACGGGCGAACTGGTCAGCTGGCCGTGCGAGGCCCGGTCGTGATGGCCGGTTACGACGGGCGTGCGGACCTCGACGCCGAGGTGTTCGCTGCGGGGTGGCTCGCAACCGGCGACCGCGGCTTCACCGACACCGCCCCCGACGGGCGGGTCCACGCCTTCGTGACCGGTCCCGCCTGACACGCCCCGGCCACGTCAACGCCGGCTGTCGCTCCGTGCGCATGCGTAGACTCCGCCGCTGCGGCGGAAGGATGGCACAGGATGCGATTCAACCCTGGGCTGCCCCGGGAGGTGTTCGGCTACTGGACTCAGGAGCGGCGCACCCTGCGACAGGGCTTCACCGCCCTCGCCATCTCCTCTGGCGTCGGGATGGCCGCCGGCACCGTGCTCGGGTTCATGGACGAGCTGCTGCACGCCCTTCCTGGCCTTTTCCTGCTCATCCCTGCCGCCATCGGGATGCGCGGAGCGATCTTCGGGGCTCTCGCCGCCCGGCTCGGCACGGGCATCCTGACCGGACAGTTCACCACCCAGTGGGACCGCCGGTCGTTCACCGGACAGAACGTCGAGGCGGCGGCGCTGCTCACGCTGTTCAGCTCGGCGCTCGCCGCGCTCGCCGCCCGGGCGCTCGCGGCGGCGTTCGGCCTGCCGAGCATCGCGGTGTGGCGGCTCATGGTCATCTCCATGGTCGGGGGGGTCCTCGCGAGCGCCTTCATCGTCGTGATGGTCATCGCTCTGGCCACCACCGCGCAGCGCCGCGGCTGGGACATGGACGCAATCGGGGCGCCGCTCGTCACGACCACCGGCGACATCGTCACCCTGCCGGCGCTCGTCGTCGCGACCTTCCTCGTGGCCGACGAGACCTTCAGCGCCGTGCTCGGGGCGGTGCTGCTCGCATTCGCGGTCGGGGCCGTGTGGACCGGCCTGCGCAGCCCGGGCCAGATCACCCGGCGCATCATGCTCGAGAGCCTGCCGGTCCTGACCTACGCGGCCATCGTCGACATCCTCGCCGGCGGGGTTCTCGAGGCCCGCGTCGAGGCATTCGTGACCAACCAGGCACTGCTCGTGCTCATCCCGCCGTTCATCGCGAACTGCGGCTCCCTCGGCGGGATTCTGTCCGCCCGGCTCGGCAGCGAGCTGCACCTCGGCCTCATCAGCCCGCGCCGGTGGCCGGAGAAGATCGCCGCGTTCGAGGGGTCCATCACCGTGCTGTTCAGCGTGGCGGCGTTCGCCGGGGTGGGGCTCATCGCGCACACGGTCTCGATCGTGTTCGGTTTCGACTCCCCCGGGCTGGCCACGATGGTCGGCGTGGCACTCACCGGGGGCCTGCTCGCCTTCGTGTTCCTGTTCGCGGTCGCCTACTACGCGGCGACGGCGACGTTTCGGTTCGGTCTGGACCCTGACAACCACGGCATCCCCATCGTCACCGCAACCATGGACTTTCTCGGCGTCCTGTGCTTGGTTGCGGCGATCGCGCTGTTCGGAGTGGGCTGACATGCGACGCAATGTGAAAGACCTCCTCGTGGAGGCGAAGGACGCCTCCGAGCTCATGGTGGACCTCGCCTACGCCGCGGTGTTCTTCGGCGACGACGACCTCGGGCGCGAGGTCATCCGCCTCGAAGAGCGCATGGACGTGGCGATGCACGAGCTGCGGGTGATGTGCATGCTCGCCGCCCGCTCCCCCGACGACGCCGAGCAGCTCGCCGGCGTGCTCGGCATGGTCAACTCCATGGAGGAGATCGCCGACGCCGCCGAGGACATCGCCCGGGTCGTCCTGAAGGGCCTCGACGTACCCGGCGAGCTCCGCGACGACCTGCGCCACGCCGAGGAGGTGACCGCGCGCGTCAAGCTCCGGGCGGACAACCGGCTCGCCGGCCGACCGTTGCGCCAGCTCATGCTCCCGCGCGAGACCGGCATGTGGGTCATCGCCATCCGGCGCGACGTCGAGTACCTGTGGGGCCCCTCGGGCGACACGGTCCTCGCCGAGGGGGACGTGCTGTTCCTCCAAGGCCCCGCGGAGGGCGTGGACCGCGTGCGATCGCTGGCCGGCGGCGAGCCCTTCGGCCTCGCGCCGCCGGCGCAGGCGGCCCGCCTGAGCGACCTCGACCGGGCCGTCGACATCCTCGTCGAGCTGAAGAACGCCACCGAGGTGGCCGTGGGACTGGCCTACTCGGCGATCCTGTTCCGTGACCGCGGGCTCGTCGGCGAGGTCTCCACCGTCGAGGACAAATGCGACGACCTCTACTACGAGCTGCAGCGCTGGGTCCTCAGGGCAGCCGGCGGGCTCGAAGACTCCGAGCTCGGCGAGCTCCGCGGACTGCTGCAGATCGGCAACTCGTCGGAGCGCATCGCCGACGCGGCGAAGGAGATGACCCGGCTCGTCGAAGCGGACGAGGACCCCCATCCGATCGTCGCGGTGGCGCTGCGCGAAGCGGACGAGATCGTCGCCGACGCCGTCGTGTCCGCCGGGTCCGCCGCCGAGCAGCAGACCCTGAAGGACCTGTCGCTGGAGACGGAGACGGGGATGTACGTGCTCGCGATCCAACGTGCCGGCCGGTGGATCTACCGTCCGCGTGGTCGCCGGCGGCTCGAGGCGGGGGACCGCCTCCTCGTCACGGGGCCCGAGGAGGGCGTCGAGCGGCTGCGGAACCTCGTCGGCGACGTGCGCGACTACACCGAGGAGCAGGTGTAGCGGCTGGCCCGAGGCCCCCGGAGCCCTCACCACGCCCGCTGAGCCCGGGTTCCGCCCGGCCCGCTCGTCCCCGGGCGGAGAAATTGCCGCGGTCATACGAGGTTGAACGTAGGTGTTCGGGGAATGGATCGGCCTTGCGACTCCGCGACGGCGTGGAGCCACAGGCCAAGGAGATCACCGTGACTGCACGCAAGACGCTCACCGCGGCCGCCCTCGCGGCCCTGCTCGCGCTTGGCGGCGTCGCCTGCGACCAGGGGGCCGGCGACGGAGGCACGACCGACACACCCGCCGGCACCGACGGCGGCGGCGCTGGTGGCGGTGGCGCCGGCACCGGAGGGTCCTAGCTCCACCTGATCCACCGAGTTCCCGACGGACGCGAGGAGCCTGGCCCCTCGCGTCCGTCGCGCTTGGGGGGCGCGGCGCGAGGGGTAGGAAGCAGCCATGCAGCAGACCACGCTCGACCACAACGGGGACTTCGTCCGGTCCACCGACCTCTTCGACGCCCGGATCACCGTCGACGGCGGCTCGCCGTGGCCCGTGGAGCCCCGGCGCTACCGGCTCGTCGTCAGCCTCGCCTGCCCGTGGGCGCACCGTTCGCTGATCGTGCGCCGGCTGCTCGGCCTGGAGGACGTCATCTCGCTGGCCGTGGTCGACCCGATCCAGGACGCGCGGAGCTGGCGCTTCACCCTCGACCCCGACGGCCGCGATCCCGTGCTCGGCATCCGCTACCTGTCCGAGGCCTACCACGCCGCCGACCCCTCCTACGAGGGCGGCGTCAGCGTGCCGGCGATCGTCGACGTGCCATCGGGGCGGCTCGTCACGAACGACTACCACCAGATAACCCTCGACCTCGCCACGCAGTGGCAAGCCCACCACCGACCGGGCGCGCCCGACCTCTACCCCGAGGACCTGCGCGAGGAGATCGACGAGGTCAACGCGCTCGTCTTCCGCGACGTGAACAACGGCGTCTACCAGGCGGGGTTCGCACAGACCCAGCAGGCCTACGAGCGGGCCTACGAGCGGTTGTTCCGCCGGCTCGACTGGCTCACCGAGCGCCTCGCGCGGAGCCGCTACCTCGCCGGCGACCAGATCACCGAGGCCGACGTGCGCCTGTTCACCACCCTCGTGCGCTTCGACGCCGTCTACCACGGCCATTTCAAGTGCAACCGGGAGAAGCTGTCGGAGAATCCGGTGCTGTGGGCCTACGCCCGCGACCTCTACCAGACGCCCGGCTTCGGTGACACGGTCGACTTCGACCACATCAAGCGGCACTACCACCTCGTGCACACCCAGCTCAACCCGTCGGGCATCGTGCCGGCGGGGCCCGACCTCGCCGGCTGGCAGGAGCCGCACCGGCGACAGGCGCGCGGCTGGTCGGGCTATCCCGCCCGCATGAGCGGCTGAACCCGCAGGTCACCGTCGGACCGCTCCACCTCGACCATGTAGCCTCGTCCACGGAGGGCTCCGCCGCGGGCTCCTCGGCGGCCGGCGGCGTGTCGGCGAAGTCGACGCCGCGCTCGGCCCGCAACGCGAGCAGCGTCGGGGCCACCGCGGCCACCACCGCCACGACGAGCAGCGGGGCCCGACCATGCGCCCGACACCCGCGGAAACCCCCGTTTGCGCAACGGCGGCGCAGGCCCCGGCCGCCGCCCGTCCAGCTGGAGGCCGCCGCCCCGGGTTTCCCGCGCATGCGCCGGATTGGTGCAACGTTGGGGGCCGGCCACCGGCCGTCGCGCCGGTCGCCGCGCACCCCCCGCGCCAAGATTCCCGCGCACGGGCCCGTCTCGTGGACACCGCACGGATGGTGGTGTGCGGCGGGGAGGGTGTGCGAGGTGGTCGTGGACGACCGCGGGGCCGCCCGCCCCCTGTTGTGCGATCCCCCAGAGCAGCCTGATGGCGGCTCGTGGAGGGCGACAGAAGTGCGGGTCCCCCTACGAGCAGTCGCAGGCGACGTAACGCAGCGTGTCGACGACCTCGTCGGGGTCGGGAAAGCGATGGTCGGGCGCCGGGAAGGACTCCACGACGGCGGTGTAGCGGTCCGCGACGAGAACGGTCGGCAGCCTGCCGTCGGGACCGAGCATCCGCTCCCGCGCCTGCCCGTCCTCGTCGACCATGACCCGGTAGGCACCGTCGGCGCAGGGGAAGGGGCCGTCGACCGCCTCCGGCAGCACGACCCGGACCTGGGCGTCGGCGCGTCGGATGGCCTCTTCGCGCTCGGCCAGCTGTGCGACCGTGCGCGCGCACGCGTCGCAGCGCGCGTGCAGGAAGCACAGGACGACGGCCGAGCGCTGCCGCAGCTCCGACGGGCGCCACGGCTCGCCGCTGCCGGCGTCGGTCAAGGCCACTTCGGGCAGCAGCTGCTCGGGCATCAGGGCGGTACCGGCCAGATGGTCCTTGGTCACGACCATGGTGATACCTCTACCCTCCGGCGGGGGGCCTTCACCCCGGAGGGCCCCGTGACTATCGGTGCCGCTATGAAGCTCGCCGTCCTCTCGAGAGCATGAGCGCCCACGGTTGACACCGAACCGCGACCGCTGCCAGCATTCCCCCATGCCGGGGGTGCCGGTCGCGGCCATGGCGCGACGCCTGCTTCCCGTGCTGCGCCCCCTCCTGCTCGCCATGGCGCTGACGCTCGTCGTCTCGGCGTGCGCGGGTGCGACCGGCTCCGACGACACCCCCGACGGGGAGGTCGTCGTGTTCGCCGCCGCGTCGCTCGCCGAGGGCTTCACGGCGGTGGGTGAGGCCTTCCGCGGCAAGCACCCGACCGTGGGGGTGCGGTTCAGCTTCGCCGGCAGCGACACGCTGTCGCGCCAGGTCGTCGAGGGGGCGCCCGCCGACGTGCTCGCGTCGGCCGACCCCGTGCAGATGGCCGCGGTCGAGGCGGCGGGCAGCCTCGCCGCACCGCCGTCGGTTTTCGCCCGTAACGTCCTCGCGATCGCCGTGGAGCCCGGCAACCCGCTCGGGATCTCCGGGCTCGCCGACCTCGGTGAGCCCGGTCTCCTCCTCGCCCTTGCCGGCGAGGAGGTGCCGGCCGGCGCGTACGCCCGGTCGGCCCTCGAGGCGGCAGGGGTGACGGTGAGGCCCGCCACGCGGGAACCTGACGTGCGTGCGGCGATGAGCAAGGTCGTCCTCGGCGAGGCCGACGCGGCCATCGTCTACGCGAGCGACGTCGCCGCTGCGGCAGGCCGCGTCGCGGGCGTGGCCATCCCGCCCGAGCACAATGTCAGCGCGGCCTACCTCATCGCCCGGCTGGACGGCGCCCCGAACCCCCGAGGGGCACGCGCGTTCGTCGACTTCGTGCTCGGTGCCGAGGCCCGGGACATCCTCGCCGAGCACGGCTTCCTGCGCCCATGAGCGGCCTACCCGCACCCGCGCGCCGTGCCGGCACGGGCACCGGCGACCCCGGTCGGCGCGGCCTGCCCCGGCCGGTGGTGCCCCTCGCCGTCGCGGGTCTCGCCCTGCTGCTCCTCCCGCTCGCCGGGCTCGTGGCACGGACACCGCTGCGAACGGTGCCCGAGATCCTCGCCGACCCCGCGGTCGGCGAGGCCCTGCGGCTGTCCCTGCTCTCCTCGCTCGCCGCCCTCGTCCTCGCCACCGTCCTCGGCCTGCCCCTCGCGCTGCTCTTCGCCCGCGCCGACTTCCCCGGCAAGAGCCTCCTGCGGGCGCTGGCGGTCCTGCCCATGGTGCTGCCCCCGGTGGTCGGCGGCGTGGGGCTGCTCCTCGCGTTCGGGCGCAGGGGCATCGTCGGCGGGCCGCTCGCGCAGGCGACGGGGATCGTCATCCCGTTCACCCCGGTGGCTGTCGTGCTCGCCGCGACGTTCGTCGCGATGCCTTTCCTCGTCGTGACGGTCGAGTCGGGCCTGCGCCTGCTCGACCGCCGCTACGAGGACGCGGCGACCACGCTCGGGGCGGGTCCCTGGACGACGTTTCGTCGGGTGACCCTGCCGCTCATCTGGCCCTCCCTGGCGGCGGGCATGGCGTTGTGCTGGGCGCGCGCTCTCGGGGAGTTCGGCGCGACCATCACCTTCGCCGGCAACCTGTCCGGGCGCACGCAGACCATGCCGCTGGCAGTCTACGTCGAGCTCCAGCGCAACCCCGAGGCGGCCTACCTGCTGAGCCTGCTGCTGCTCGCGGTGTCCGTCGCGGTCCTCGTCGCGTTGCGCGACCGGTTCCTCGGCGGCCGATGAGCCTGCACGCGCACGTCGTCGCCGACGTCGGTGCCCTGCACCTCGACGTGCGCCTTCACGCGGCCGCCGGTGAGGTCGTCGCCGTGCTCGGGCCGAACGGCGCGGGCAAGACCACGCTGCTGCGGGCCCTCGCCGGGCTCGTGCCGCTGTCGGCCGGCCGCGTCGTCCTCGACGGGCGCGTGCTCGAGGATCCCGCCACCGCCAGCCGTCGTACCGCCGAGGACCGCGACGTCGGGTTCGTCTTCCAGGACCACCTGCTGTTCCCCAACCTGTCCGTCCTCGACAACGTCGCGTTCGGCCTGCGCTGCCGCGGGGTGCGCAAAGGGCGCGCACGCGAGATCGCCGCCGCATGGATCGGTCGCGTCGAGCTGGCGAGCCTCGCACAGGCCCGGCCCGGCGCGCTGTCGGGCGGGCAGGCGCAACGGGTCGCCCTCGCCCGGGCCCTCGCGTGCTCGCCGGCGCTGCTCCTGCTCGACGAGCCCCTGGCGGCCCTCGACGTGCAGGCCCGCCAGTCGATGCGCCGCCTGCTTCGTCGCCACCTCGACGCCTTCGGTGGCCCGTGCGTCATCGTCACCCACCAGCCACTGGAGGCGATCGCGCTCGCGGACCGCCTCGTCATCGTCGAGCAGGGCGTGGTCGTGCAGGACGGCGCAGCCGCGGAAGTGGCCCGCCGGCCCCGCTCCAGGTGGGTCGCGCGTCTCGTCGGCCTCAACCTCTACCGGGGGACGGCCCGCGACCACACGGTCGCGCTCGAGGGCGGAGGATCGCTGCGGACGGCCGACGCGGCCGGCGGCGAGGTCTTTGCGACCGTCCATCCCCGGGCGGTCGCGCTCCATCCCGAGGCTCCTCGGGGAAGTCCCCGCAACGCCTGGCGCGGCACCGTCGCCGAGATCGACCTCCACGGCGACCACGTCCGCGTGCACGTCGAGGGACCGATACCGATCGTCGCCGAGATCACCCCTGCGGGCCTCGCCGACCTGTCCCTCAGCGAGGGTCAGCCGACGTGGGTGTCGGTGAAGGCGAGCGCCGTCGACCTGTTCCCCCGGTGAGGCGCGGCGGGGCCGTCACGCCTGGGCCGGCGGGTAGGCGGGCAGGCCGTCGATGCTCCGCGCGTTGCGCTTGGCGCGGTAGTCGCGCAGCCCCTCCGGGCCCTTCTTCGCGCTCCACCTGTCGAGCACGTCGCGGCCACCCCGCAGCTGCATGAGCGGGACCGCGTAACCGCAGGAGCTCGACACGCGGCTCACGTCCACGCGCACGTACGCGCGGGTGCCAAGGTGGTCGGGGAAGCGGCCGTCGAGATCGTCGAAGCCCGCGTCTCCGGGAAGTACGACCGTGCCCCGCCCGTGGAGCCGAACGATGCGTGGCGGCCCGGAGAAGGCGCAGAACATCACCACGATGCGGCCGTTGTCCCGCAGGTGCGCGACGGTCTCCGCGCCGCTGCCGGTGAGGTCCTGGTAGACGACCGCGCGCGCACCCAGGACGCGGAAGGTGTCGAGCCCCTTCGGGGAGACGTTCACGTGCCCGTCGACCGCGGTCGGCGCCGTGGCGACGAAGAACACCGGCTGAGCCTCGAGCCACTCACCGAGAGCAGCGTCGATGCCGTCGGACTCCTTTGCCATGCCGCGACCGTACCGCACGCCCGGGGCGGCGCGGACTACCCTCGCGCGTGAGTCTGTCAGCGAAAGGCACGTGGATGAAGAAGGTGCTCGTGGGGTTGCTGCTGCTCCTCGCCGTCGTCGCGCTCGCCATCGAGGTGGTCGCTCCCCAGCTGGCGGAGGCCCGCATCGAGGAGCACGTGCAGGCGCGCACGGAGGGCGCGGTGGGGGTTTCCGCCGACGTCGGCACCTTCCCCGTCGTCACCCGACTGCTCGCCACCGAGCGACTCCCCCGGCTCGCCGTCACCCTCGACGAGGTGGCCGGCCAGCAGCTCACGTTCACGTCGGTGCGCTTCGAGCTGCGCGGCGTGTCGCTCGACCGCGACGCTCTGCTCGCCGGCAACGTCCGCGTCCGCGGGATGCAGTCCGGTCACGTCACCGTGACGGCCGACGCCGCCGCGCTGCAGGAGGCGATCGGCGCGCCCGTGCGCCTCGAGGGCGGCAGCGTGATCGCGGACGTGGCCGGGCGCCAGGTGCAGCTGCCGCTCGCGCTCGAGGGCGGGGCGCTGCGCCTGCCCGGCGGGTTGCCGACGCTCGCGCTGCCCGACGTCGTGCCGTGCACGACCGCGGACACCGCCGTGCTCGACGGTCGGATCGAGCTCTCGTGCGCCCTCGAGGAGGTGCCCCTCATCCTCACCTGACCCGCAGGCCGTTTGCCCTGGCGGCCGCGCGGGGAGGAGGCCGTCGCCGGCGTCTGGCGTAGACGCCGCTCGCGCCGGAGCGTCCACTCGCCGCAACCCTCACGGAAGGCTCACTCATGCCGCAGCGCGTCGCGATCGTCGGCGCCGGTTGGACGGGCGCGGTCACCGCCCGGCTGCTGGACGAGGGCGGGGTCTCGGTCGAGGTCTTCGAGCGGGCGGCGGTCGTCGGCGGCCACTCGCGTGTGGAGACGATCAACGGCGTCGTCTACGAGCCGAACGGCGCCCACATCTTCCACACCTCCGACGAGGAGGTCGCCGCCTTCGTGAAGCGCTTCGGGATGGGGCGGCCCTACGAGCACAAGGTCCTCACCGAGGTGTTCCTGTCCGACGACGACGACGAGGCCTGGATGCTGTCGTGGCCGCCGCAGGTCGCCGAGCTCGAGGCGCTGCCGATCTGGTCGCAGATCGCGCGCGAGCTCTCCGAGCTGCCGCCCGAGCCGCACGGCGACGACTTCGCGACGTTCGCGGTGTCCCTCATGGGGCCGACCCTGTACCGGTTGTTCATCGAGGGCTACACGGTGAAGCAGTGGGGCCGCCAGCCCTCGGAGCTGTCGAGCCGGTTCGCGCCGAAGCGCATCGACCTGCGCCGCGACGGCAACCGGCGGCTGTTCCGCGACCGCTACGAGTTCTTCGAGGCCGAAGGCGTCAACGAGGTGATCGGGGCCGTCCTCGCCGACGTACCCGTCACCTGCGGTGTGACGATCCTGGCCGATGACCTGCCCGAGCTCGCCCGCCGGTTCGACGCCGTCGTCATCACCGCGCCGCTCGACGACTTCCTCGGTCGCTCCGGCGAGCTCGAGTGGCGGGGGATCACGATGCGTTCGACCTACCACCCCGTCGACGACGAGGGGGCCACGCGCACCCCCGCGTACGTCGTGAACCGCCCGTCGCTGCGGGTGCCGTACACCCGCACGGTCGAGACGAAGCACGCGACCGGTCAGCGCGCGCCGGGCACGGTCGTCAGCGAGGAGTACCCGGGCGCGCCCGCGCGGCACTACCCCGTCCCGACCGTGGACCGCGTGAACGAGCGCCGCAACGCCGAGCTGAAGGCGGAGATCGAGGCTGGCGCTCCGCTGCCCGTGCTCTTCGCGGGACGGCTGGCGAACTACCTCTACATCAACCAGGACGAGGCGATCAGCCAGGGCATGGCCTGCGCCGACCGCACCGCGGCGCTGCTCGCTCGTTGACGCCGCGACGCGACGTTTGCGGGCCCTCCCGGCGAGGGTAGGTGGCAGCGGAGCCCGGCCACCAACTCGCCCGGCGAACGAGCGAGGAAGGGCTTCCTGTGGGCATCGAGTTCGTCGGGGGTTTCGAAAGCACGTACCTGCCGGCGCACGACCGTGACGTCTTCGAGACGTCGGGGCACGCCACCGCGTGGGCGCAGGACGTCGAGCTGCTGCGTTCGGCCGGCGTTCGCCGGCTGCGCTACCCGGTGCGCTGGCACCGCGTCGAGCCCTCCCCCGGCGCGTACGACTGGCGGGTGACCGACGCGACGCTCGGTCATCTGCGCGAATGCGGGATGGGCGTGATCGTCGACCTCGTGCACCACACGAGCTACCCCGCCTGGCTCACCGACGGCTTCGCCGACACCCGCTTCGGGACCGCGTACCTGCGTTTCTGCGAGGCGTTCGCCGCCCGCTACCCCTGGACCCGTGAGTACACGCTGTTCAACGAGCCGTTCTCGACGCTCTTTCTGGCCGGGCACGAGGCGATCTGGCCGCCCTACGGGCGCGGCATGGCGGACCTCGTGCGGCTGTTCCGCAACGTGCTCCCGGCGGTCGCCGAAGCAGGCCGCATGTACGCCGACGCGCTGCCCGACGCACGCCACGTGTACGTCGACACCTGCGAGCGCCACACCGGCGAGCCGGGCCAGAGCCACCGCTACGCGACGATGGCCAACGACCGGCGGTTCTTCGTCGTCGACGCGCTGCTCGGCCGTGATCTCGACCCGCAGCGGCCGTTCGTGCGTGACGTGCTCGCCGCGGGGGGCGAGGATCTGCTCGACATCGCGCCGTTGTCGATCGACGTGCTCGGGCTCGACTACTACGCCCACTGCCAGTGGCACTTCACCGACGCCGGCGGGGTCATCCCCTCACCGCACCCGCCGCCACTCGCGTCGCTGATCGTCGAGTACGCCGACCGCTACGGGCTGCTTTGCATGCTGAGCGAGACGAACCTGCGGGGCTACGCCTCGGACCGGGCGAGCTGGCTGCGCTACACGCTCGAGCAGTGCGAGCTCGCCGAGGAGGCCGGTGTGGACATCGACGGGTACTGCTGGTTCCCCGCCGTCGACTCCTGCGACTGGGACTCCCTGCTCTTCCGGTGCGACGGCAACGTCGACCCCGTCGGCGTGTGGTGGGTGGACCGCGACGGAGCGCGCAGGGGGTCGTCGATGTCACGCGCGTACGCCCTGGCGGCTGGGGGAGCACCGGCCGCCGAGCTGCCCGCCTACCGGTTCCGCAAGCCGGTCAGCGACTGGCTGCGCGGCTACCTGCCGCAGCTCGCGCACTGGCAATGGCGACCCCCGCCCGAGGGGGAGGGCTGCTCCCAGACCTCGTCCGATGACGACCGCATCGAGTTTCGGATCGCCGATGTCCAACACTGAGCTCGTCGTCTTCTCCCACCTGCGCTGGACCTTCGTCTGGCAGCGGCCGCAGCAGCTGATCTCCCGCCTCGCCGCGGACCGCAAAGTCTTCTTCGTCGAGGAGATGACGCGCGGCGACGTCGACGCCCCGGTGCTCCGCCACGAGCAGGCGGGGCCCGTCACCCGCGTGTGGATGGAGGTCCCGTTCGGCGAACCGGGCGAGCCCGTGGGGTTCGACCTCGCCGGCCAGAGCGGCTACGGCGAGGCGGTCGCCGAGCTCGTCGGCCCGTCAGAGGGCCGTGTGGCCTGGCTCTACACGCCCCTCGCCCTCGACATGGCGCGTGCGGTGGAGCCCGCACTGCTCGTCTACGACGTCATGGACGACCTCGCGTCGTTCAAGGGCGCCTCCCCCCAGCTCGTCCTGCGCCAGCGCCAGACACTCGCGGGAGCGGACATCGTCTTCACGGGTGGCCGGTCGCTGCACCGGACCGTGACGCGCCACCGCACGCCGGGCGTGCACCTGTTCCCCTCCGGGGTGGAGACGCAGCACTACGCGACGGCGCGGCAGCGCCAGCCGCGCACCGGCTCCCGACCCGTCGCCGGCTACGTCGGCGTGGTCGACGAGCGCCTCGACCTGGTGCTCGTCGCCGACCTCGCCGCGGCGCTGCCCGACTGGGAGATCCGCATGGTCGGACCGGTCGCGAAGATCGACCCCTCGTCGCTGCCGCAGGCGCCCAACCTCTCATGGCTCGGCTCCCGCCGCTACGAGGAGCTGCCGGAGGTGATGGCGGGGTTCGACGTCGCGCTCATGCCCTTCGCCCTGAACGACGCGACCCGGTCGATCAGCCCGACGAAGACGCTCGAGTACCTCGCCGCCGGCCTGCCGGTCATCTCCACCCGCGTGCCCGACGTCGTGGCGGACTGCTCGGAGCTCGTCGACCTCTGCGACGACGGGCCGGCGTTCGCCGAGGGCTGCGCCCGGGTCCTCGGTCACGACCGGTTGGAGCGCTACGGGCGCGCGGCCCGGCTGCTCCACGACCGCAGCTGGGACACGATCGCGGCGCGGATGAACGGTCTCATCGGCGCCGGCCTCGAGCGGTTCAGCTCCCCAGCCCGAGCGAGCGGGCGATGAGCAGCCGCTGGACCTCGCTGGTGCCCTCGCCGATCTCGAGGATCTTCGCGTCCTGGTAGAAGCGGCCCACCGGGTACTCGGTGGTGAACCCGTAGCCGCCGAACACCTGGCAGGCCTCGCGCGCGGCGGTCACCGCCGACTCGGTCGCGTAGAGCTTCGCGATGGCCGCGGCCCTCGTGAAGGGTTTCCCGGCCTGCACGAGCCGGCAGGCGTGGCGGTACTGGTTGCGGGCGAGCTCCGCTGCCGCCTCCATGTCGGCGATCTTGAACGCCACGGCCTGGTACGAGCCGATCGGCCTGCCGAACGCCTCCCGCTCGCGCGCATAGCGCACGCACTCGTCGACGCAGCCCTGGATGAGTCCGACGGCGAGCGCCGCGATGGCGATGCGGCCCTCGTCGAGCACGGCGAGGAGGTTCCCCAGACCCCTGCCGGTCTCGCCGAGCTGGTGGTCGGCCGGGACGCGGCAGTCGACGAAGGCGAGGTCGCGGGTGTCGCTCGCGTGCCAGCCGACCTTGCGGTACCCGCCACCGACCGTGAAACCCGCCGTGCCCGTCGGCACGACGAAGTTCGTCACCCTCCGGGGCGGCCCCTCGTCGGTCACCGCGGCGACGACGACGAGCGCGGTGATGGCCGTGCCGGCGTTCGTGATGAACTGCTTGGCGCCGTTTATGACCCAGTCGTCGCCGTCACGCACCGCGGTGGTGCGCAGCGCCCCGGCGTCGGTGCCGCCACCGGGCTCGGTGAGTCCGAAGGCGGCGAGCCGCTCCCCGCGAGCGAGGGGCGGGAGCCAGCGCGCGCGCTGCTCGTCCGTGCCGAACCGGGCGATGGGCATGGCGCCGAGCCCCACCGCGGCCTCCAGGGTCACACCGAGGGACTGGTCGACCCGTCCGATCTCCTCGATCGCGAGGCAGAGCGACAGCAGGTCGCCGCCCATGCCGCCGTCCTCCTCGGCGAACGGCAGGCCGAACAGACCCATGGCCGCCATCTCGCGGACGAGGTCGAGGGGGAACTCCCCTTTCGCGTTCATCTCCTCCGCGCGCGGGGCGACGCGGTCGGCCGCGAACTGCCGGACGACGCGCCGCAGCTCCTCCTGCTCGTCGGTGAGCTCGAACGACGCGGTCACGTTCGTCCTCTCGCGGGGCGATAGGGGGCCGGTTTCGCCGGTCCGGCGGTGCGGCCATGGTCGCATGCCGTGCGAGCGGTGCGGCGGTCCTCGGGGACGCGGCCCTACGCGCCTGCTCAGCGCCGGCGCAGGACGTTGACCGTGAGGCCGGCGATGGCGGCGGCGAGCAGCACGACGGCCGCGACACGCGGCAACCCGTCGAGCGCGGTGACGGCCAGGTAGGCGACGAACGTGAGCACCGCGATGAACAGCAGCCCGCCACCCCGTCCGGCTCCTCCCATCAGGCGTCCTTCCACGCGCGGACGACCCGTGACGGGCTCGGCCGGCCGAGCCGGCCCTCCATCCACCGGCTCGTCGCGACGAGCCGGCCGAGGTCGACGCCGGTGGTGATCCCGAGCCCCTCGAGCATCCACACGAGGTCCTCGGTCGCCAGGTTGCCGGTCGACGACGCCGCGTACGGGCAGCCGCCGAGGCCGCCGGCGGCGGCGTCGACGACGGTCACCCCCGACTGGAGCGCGGCGAGGGTATTCGCGAGCGCCTGGCCGTAGGTGTCGTGGAAGTGCACCGCGAGCCGGTCGGCGCCGACCCCGGCGCGACCGAACGCGGCGATCAGGGCGGTGACGTGGCCGGGGGTGGCGACCCCGATGGTGTCACCGAGGCTCAGCGCGTCGCAGCCGAGCTCGAGCAGCCGCACACCCACCTCGACCGCCTGCGCGACGGGGACCGGGCCCGCCCACGGGTCGCCGAAGCACATGGACAGGTAGGCGCGGACACCGACGCCCGCTGCCCGGGCCTCGGCGACCACGGGACGGAACATCGCGATGGACCCGTCGACGCTGCGGTTGAGGTTGCGCCGCGCGAACGCCTCGGTGGCGCTGCCGAAGATGGCGACGTCGGTGACGCCGGCTGCGAGGGCGCGCTGCAGTCCCCGGGCGTTCGGCACGAGCACCGGGTAGCGGGTGGCACCGCCGTGGGGCAGGCCGGCCACGACCTCCGCCGCGTCCGCCAGCTGGGGGACCCAGTCGGGATGCACGAAGCTCGTCGCCTCCACGACGGCGAGGCCCGCGTCGGCGAGCCGGCGGATGAGCTCGATCTTCACCGGCGTCGGGACGGTGCCCGCCTCGTTCTGCAGGCCGTCACGGGGCCCGACCTCGTAGACGGTGACGCGGGCGGGAAGCCCGTCGAGTGGCACGCGCTGCGGCCGGGGGCTCACGCGGTTCCGCCGGTCTGCTCGACGACCGCGAGGACCTGCTCGAGGTGGACCCGCTCGCCGAGGCGCACCGCGATCGCCGTCACCGTGCCGTCGACCGGCGCGGTCACGGGGTGCTCCATCTTCATGGCCTCCACGACGACGAGCGTCTGTCCCACCCGCACCGCGTCCCCCGGGGCGACGTGCACGGCGGCGACCGTGCCGGGCATCGGCGCGACGAGCGGTCCGCCGGCCGCGGCCGCGGCCGCGTGGCGGGCGGCGGCCAGCTCGTGCTCCTCGGCGAGCGCCCAGGTCCCGAGCCCGGGAGCGGCGAGCCACACGACGCCGTCGCCGAAGGCGGCGGTGAACACGACCTGCTCGCCGGCGACCTCGGTGACGAGGACGTGACCGTCCCGGCGGACGCGTGCGGGCAGGACGGGCCCGTCGTCGACGCGCACCTCGGCGGCACCCGGTCCCCCGCGGGTGGCGACGTCCGCGATGCGCCCGCCCGCACGGACGCGCCAGCGCGCCCACGCCCGCTCACCGACGCGCCAGCCGCCGACGAGGTCGAACGCGTCCACGGTCGGGCCCACCGCCCCGAGCTCCGCGAGCTTGGCGAGGCCCGCCGCCGCGAGGACGGTCTCGGGGACGACCGTCGCGCTGACCAGCTCGTCGACGGCGCGCTCGACGAGGAGGGTGTCGAGGCGGCCCGCCTCCACGTCGGGGTGGGCGAGGAGCGCGGTGAGAAAGCTCGCGTTCGTCACCACCCCGAGGATCGCGGAGGCGTCGAGGTGGCGGCGGAGCCGGCGCAGCGCGGACCCGCGGTCGGGACCCCAGGCGATGACCTTGCCGAGCAGCGGGTCGTAGGCGCTGCCGACCGACGCGCCCGCATCGACGCCCCGGTCGGTCCGCACGTCCTCGGCTGGCGGCTCCCACCAGCCGAGGACGGTGCCCCCCGTCGGCAGGAACCCGCGGGCGGGGTCCTCGGCGTTCACGCGCGCCTCGATCGCGTGGCCCCGTGGCCGCAGCTGCTCCTGCGTGACCGGCAGCGGGTGACCGGCGGCGACCTGCAGCTGCCAGGCGACGAGATCCACCCCGTACACCATCTCGGTGACCGGGTGCTCGACCTGCAGGCGGGTGTTCATCTCGAGGAAGAAGTAGTGGAGGGCGCCGGCGTCGACGAGGAACTCCACCGTGCCCGCGCCGACGTAGCCGCACGCCTGCGCGACAGCGACGGCGTGCGCCGCCATGCGGTTGCGCAGGTCCTCGTCGGTCAGCGGCGACGGGCACTCCTCGATGATCTTCTGGTGGCGGCGCTGCAGGCTGCACTCGCGCTCGCCGAGGTGCACGACGCCGCCGTGGGCGTCGGCGAACACCTGGACCTCGACGTGGCGGGCCCGCCGCAGGTACCGCTCGAGCAGCAGCGCGTCGTCACCGAACGCCCCGAGGGCCTCGCGGCGGGCGGCGGCGAGGCCCTCGGCCAGCTCTCCGGGCCCCGCGACGACCCGCATGCCCCTGCCGCCGCCCCCGGCGGCGGCCTTCACGAGCAGCGGGTAGCCGACGTCGCCGGCGGCCGCGATCAGCGCCGCGTCGTCCATGCCGGGCCGGTGCACCCCCGGCACGACCGGCACCCCGGCGGCCTCCGCAAGAGCCTTCGCCCGGGTCTTGTCGCCCATCGCCTCGAGCGCGTCGGCAGGCGGCCCGACGAACACGAGCCCCGCCTCGGCGCACGCGCGGGCGAACCCCGCGTTCTCCGACAGGAAGCCGTAGCCGGGGTGCACCGCCTGGGCGCCCGTGCGCCGCGCCGCCGCGACGAGCCGCTCGGCGGACAGGTAGGACGCTGCCGGTGGCTCGGCGCCGATGCGCACCGCGACGTCGGCCGCCCGCGCGTGCGGGGCGTCCTCGTCGGCGTCGCTGTACACGGCGACCGACCGGATGCCGAGCCGCGCGAGGGTGCGGATGACGCGCACCGCGATCTCCCCGCGGTTGGCGACGAGCACCGTGTCGAACACGCCGCGCCCTTCAGGAACCCGGCGCCCAGGGCGGGGCGCGCCTGTCGAGGAACGCCGCCATGCCCTCCTGGGCCTCTGCGCCGACGCGCAGGTCGGCGATGACCTCGGCGGTGGCGGCGGCGGCCTCGTCGAGCGGCCGGAGCGCCCCCTCGGGCAGGCGCTTGGCGGCGGCGACGGCACGCGGCCCGGCGCGCAGGCAGCGCTCGACGCACGCCGCGACGGCGGCGTCGAGGGCCGCGGCGTCGACGGACACCTCGTGCACGAGGCCCACCTGCCGGGCGCGCTCGGCGCCGAAGCGCGCTCCGGTGACGAACGCCGCCCGCGCGAACGAGGGGCCGACCTTGCGGACGACGTAGGGCGAGACGACCGCCGGGGCGAGGCCGAGGACGACCTCGGGGAGCCCGAACGTCGCGTCGGCGACCGTCAGCGCCACGTCGCACACCGCGACGAGCCCGACGCCGCCGCCGAGCGCGGCGCCGTTCACCCGGCCGACGAGGGGCTTCGGCAGGTCGTGGAGCGCGCGGAGCATGGCGGCGAGGCGCTTGGCGTCGGCGAGGTTGTCGGCGTGGGAGTAGCCCCGCGTCGCGCGCATCCAGCCGAGGTCGGCGCCGGCGCTGAACACCCCGCCGGCGCCCGTCAGCACGACGACGCGCACGGCGTCGTCGGCCGCGAGCGCGTCCGCGGCGGCGAGCAGCGCCGCGACGAGGCCGTCGTCGAAGGCGTTGCGCACCTCGGGCCGGTTCATCGTGACGGTGGCGACTCCACGCCCGTCCCGGTCCACCGCGAGCGTCCCGTCGACGGCCATCTCCTTCTCGCCCCGCCCGTCCCTAGACGGGACCGGGATGGCCGCCCTCGAGTCCGGGCGTGAGGTCGGTCGCGGCGAGGCACGCGGGGCACGCCTTGCCGCCGTCGACGTGCTCGGCGGGGATCCAGCGCACCCTGCCCTCGGCGCCGCAGACGGTCGTGGCGTCCCAGGCCCGCACGACGTCGTCGTCGGGTGCCGGGCTGAGGTGCTGGGCGTCGCGGTCGTCGTCGAGCCACACCCGGACCCGCTCACCAGCCATGCGTGCCTCCTTGCCCGCGGTCGCTGTGTGTCATCACAGGATGGCATCCCGGGGGCTCCTCAGCCGCCCGGCACGCGGCGCGCCGGGACCATCCACAACCCGTCGCGGGGGCGCAGCGTGAGCAGGGGGTCGAGGACGAGGGGGCGCTCGGGCAGCGCGCGCAGCCGCCACGAGCGGGCGATGGCCGCGAGCGCGAGCACGCCCTCCGTCCAGGCGAACCCCTCGCCGATGCAGCGGCGCACCCCACCGCCGAACGGGAAGAACGTCCACCGCGGACGCCCTGCGACCGGGTCGGCCCAGCGGTCGGGGTCGCAGCGCTGCGGGTCGGGCCACCAGCGCGGGTCGCGGTGGACGACCCACTGCGGCGCCAGCACGAGGTCGCCCTTCGCCACGAGGTGGTCGCCGACCGCGTGGTCCTCGACCGCCTGGCGACCCATCGCCCACGACGGGGGGTACAGGCGCAGCGCCTCGGCGATGAGGCCCCGGCATCGCGCCAGCCGCCCGACGTCGGTGGACTCGGGCGCCCGCCCGCCGAGCACCTCGTCGATCTCGGCGTGCACGCTCGCGTCGACGGCGGGGTCGGCCGCCATGAGGTGGAAGGCGAAGGTGAGGGCGTTCGCGGTGGTCTCGTGTCCGGCGAGCAGGAGCGTCAGGGCCTCGTCACGGATCTCGTCGTCGCTCAGCGCGTCGGCGCCGTCCTGCAGGACGAGGGCGGACAGGAGGTCCCCGGCGTCCTCGCCGCTCGCGCGACGCTCGGCGATCATCCGGCCGACCAGCCGGTGCAGCGTCGCCCTGCCGCGCTGGAGGCGGCGCATGGGCCCGACCGGCAGGCGGTGCAGGCGCCAGCCGAACGGCACGAAGGCGAGCTTGTACGCGCTCAGCAGGTCGGCGATCGCGCCGTCGATCGCGGCGACGTCGGACTCCACGTCGGTGCCGAGGAGGGTCGCGCCGGCCACGGTCAGCGTCGTGCGGACCGCTTCGGCGTGTACGTCGACCGCCTGCCCGGGCACCCACCCGGCGGCGGCCCGCTCCGCCTGCGCCACCATGACCGGGGCGTAGCCCGCGACGCGGCGGGGGTGGAAGGCGTGCTGGAGCAGGCGCCGGTGCCGGCTGTGCGTGGCGCCCTCGGCGGTGAGCAGCCCCTCGCCGAGCACGAGCCGCGCGCGCTGCAGGACGGGGCCCTTGCGGAAGCCCCGGGCGCCGGCGCCGAGCACGCCGGCGATGTCGTCGGGGTGGGCGAGCTGCCAGACGCGGTAGGGGCCGACGCGGAACGCCGCGACGTCGCCGTGGTCGCGGGCGAGACGGGTGAGGAACCCGAGCCGGTCGGCGCGGAAGGCCGGCAGGTCGCCCACGAGCGGCAGGGGCCGGCGGCGGGCGGGGCGCCGTCCGCGGTGGCGGTCGGTGACCGCGGGGGTGTCGGGGCTGCGTCGCTCCCCGGATGACGCAGTCCCGACACCGTCGCTCGTCAACCCCCTCACATCCTGAAGACGCCGTAGCGGGGCGGCGCGACCGGGGCGTTGGCGCACGCGGACAGGGCGAGCCCGAGGACCATGCGGGTGTCGGCGGGGTCGATGACCCCGTCGTCCCACAGCCGTGCGGTCGCGTAGTAGGGGTTGCCCTGATGCTCGTACTGGGCGCGGACGGGCGCCTTGAAGGCCTCCTCGTCCTCGGCGGACCAGGGCTCTCCCGCCGCCTCGGCCTGCTCGCGGCGGATCGTGGCAAGCACCGCCGCGGCCTGCTCGCCGCCCATCACCGAGATCCGCGCGTTCGGCCACGTCCAGAGGAACCGGGGCGAGAACGCCCGGCCGCACATGCCGTAGTTGCCCGCGCCGAACGACCCGCCGATCACGACCGTGAGCTTCGGGACCGCCGCGCACGCGACCGCGGTGACCATCTTCGCCCCGTCCTTGGCGATCCCACCGGCCTCGTACTCCCGGCCGACCATGAACCCGGCGATGTTCTGGAGGAAGAGGAGGGGGATGCCGCGCTGGTCGCAGAGCTCGATGAAGTGGGTGCCCTTGAGCGCGGACTCGCCGAACAGGATGCCGTTGTTGGCCACGATCCCGACGGGGTGACCGAGGATCCGGGCGAAACCCGTGACGAGCGTCGTCGCGTACAGCGCCTTGAACTCGTGGAACCGGCTGCCGTCGACGACGCGGGCGATCACCTCGCGGACGTCGTAGGGGGTTCGCGGGTCGGTCGGCACCACGCCGTAGAGCTCGCCCGGGTCGACGGCCGGCTCGGTGACCGGGGCGACGTCCCAGGGCGGCTCCGGCCGGCGCCCGAGCGTCGCGACGATCGATCGCACGCGCAGCAGAGCGTCGGCATCGTCGGCGGCGAGGTGGTCGACCACCCCTGAGGTGCGGGCGTGGAGGTCCCCCCCGCCGAGCTCCTCGGCGGACACGACCTCGCCGGTCGCCGCCCGCACGAGCGGCGGCCCGCCGAGGAAGATCGTGCCCTGACCGCGCACGATCACCGTCTCGTCGCTCATCGCGGGGACGTAGGCGCCGCCGGCGGTGCACGACCCGAGCACCGCCGCGATCTGCGGGATCCCCCGCGCGGACATCCGCGCCTGGTTGAAGAAGATGCGCCCGAAGTGGTCGCGGTCGGGAAAGACTTCGTCCTGGCGGGGCAGGAACGCGCCGCCCGAGTCGACGAGGTAGACGCACGGCAGGCGGTTGTCGAGGGCGACCTCCTGCGCGCGCAAGTGCTTCTTCACCGTCATGGGGTAGTAGGTCCCGCCCTTGACCGTCGCGTCGTTCGCGACGGCGACGACGAGCCGGCCGGCGATGCGGCCGACGCCGGTGATGAGCCCCGCCGCGGGCGCGTCGCCGTCGTACAGCTCGTGCGCCGCGAGGGGCGAGAGCTCGAGGAAGGGGCTCGACGGGTCGAGCAGCTTGTCCACCCGGTCGCGTGGAAGGAGCTTCCCCCGTGCGGCGTGGCGCTCGCGGGCGCGCTCACCGCCCCCACGGGCGGCCGCCGCGAGTCGCTCGCGCAGCTCGGCGACGAGCCCCCGGTGCGACGCGACGTTGCGCGCGAAGGTCGCCGACCGGGGGTCCGCGGTCGTGGGGAGCACGTCACCGGACGGCATCGCAGCCGTCATGCGGGGTGCCGCCGTCCGGCGTTGCTGGCCATGAGGGAAGCGTAACGCCGCCGCTGCTCGTCCCTGTCCGACCGGCCCCTGACGCGGCGGGGGCTGACCGGGCATCCTTGAGCGGTGCGCGGGGCCCCTCTTCGGACGCTCGTCGCCGCCGCGTGTTGCGCGGTGGCGGTGGCCGCCTGCCAGGCGGCGCCGGAGGCGAGCCCCGGTGCCTCCGATCGCGGTGACGGGGCGGGGGCGCCCTTCGACCTCACCGTCGAGGACATCGTCATCGTCGGCATGGACAACGCCGGCATCCTCGGCGTGGCGGGCACCCCGCCGAGCGACGCGGCCGCGGCCGCGGCGGTCAGCGCCGCGCGCGACGCGCTCGGGGCGTTCCTGAACGCCCAGCTCGTCGACGAGGCGACCCGGTTCTCCGCAGCGCCCGTCGACCAGCTGCTGTCGGCGCGCGCGCGCGCGACGGCGAGCGAGAACGACCGTGCGGGACTCGGGCAGGTGGACCTGCCCGTCGCCCGCACGATCACGGGGCCCGCGTCGGCCGTCGCCGAGGTGCTGCTGCACGGTGAGGAGGTCCACGCCGTGACGCTGTCCTTCAACGCGCTGCTCACCGTCGAGCTCGCGGGCGGCACCGCCTCCGCCGCAAAGCAGTCCGGCGCCATGACGTTCCTCCCGACGGAGGAGGGCTGGCGGGCCGACGCCGTCGAGGTCACCATCGAGCTGCCGGAGGGGGCCCCATGAGGCGGCTGGCGCTCGCCGTCGTCGTCGCCGGCTGCCTGCTCGGGTTGGCGGCGTCAGCCTTCGCCACCGCGGCCCTGCGGGCCTCGGTGCACCCCGCGCACGCCCAGGACGGCCTGCTCACCATCCTCGCCATCGGCTCGGACATCGGCCCGCCGCACCGGCCCGGCGATCCGCTGCACGGGCGCGCCGACGGTGTGCACCTCATCGCCGTGGACGCGACCACGCGCCGCGCGACGATCGTCAACATCCCCCGCGACGCGTCCGTCGGGGGGCAGAAGCTGTCCGACCTGCTCTACTACCTCGGACCCGACGCCTTCACCGCAAGGGTCGCGGAGTTCGCCGGGGTGCGCATCGACTACTGGGCGCTCATGACCTTCCGGTCCATCGAGGACGTCGTCGACGGGCTGGGCGGCGTCGACGTGCACATCCCCCAGCCCATGCACGACGCCTTCTCCGGGTCGAAGTTCCCCGCGGGGCCCCAGCGGCTCGCCGGGCACCAGGCCCTCGCCTACGTGCGCGACCGCAAGTCCGTGGCCGGCGGCGACTTCGGGCGCAGCGCCAACCACGGCAACCTCATGCGCTTCGCGCACGCGCAGGTGCGCGGAAACGTGACGAACCTGCCGGAGCTCGGCCGCATGGTCGCCCTGTTCGCCCGCAACACCGTGACGAACATCCCCCGCTCCGAGCTCCTGCCGCTCGCGCGGCTCGCGCTGATGATCGAGCCGGGTGACGTGCGCCAGACCGCCCTGCAGGGCACCTTCGGGTTCGGCCCCGGCGGCGCGTCCGTCGTGCACGTGCAGCCCGGCGACGCGTTCGACCGCATCCGGGCGGGCCAGGTCGGTCCCTGAGGGACCGGCGAGCTCGGCGCTGCGGACCGGGCGCCGCGGCGCACTATCCTTGCGCCGCAATCCGATGAGGGGGCCTCACGGCCCCCGCTCCCGCGGCAGGAAGACCCGACGATGCACTGCACCGAGGTGAAGGTCCGGTTCAGCGAGCTCGACCCCTACGGCCACGTCAACCACGCGGTGCACCTCACCTACTTCGAGACCGCCCGGATCGAGGCGCTCGGGAGCATCGGCCTCGGGCTGGCGCGGCTGCAGGACGAGGGCTTCCACCTCATCGTCGTCGAGGTCCAGGCGCGCTACCTGCGGCCGGCGATGTTCGGCGACGTGCTGACCGTCGAGACGGCGATCGCCGAGGTCCGGGCGGCGTCCGCCCGCTGGAGCCAACGCATGACCCGGGGCGACGAGCTCATCGCCACCTTGGAGCTGCGCGGCTGCGGGTGGAGCATGTCCGAACGGGCGTGCGGTCCGCCGAATGG
>DATLGH010000013.1 GCA_035540635.1 Egibacteraceae bacterium
GCCGGCGTCGCCGCCGCCTGCGTCGGCTCACTGGGTATCGGCTGCGCCCCCGCCATCGGACTCGGCCTAGCCGGCGGCGCCGCGATCGGCGCGGGCACCTGCGACTCAGGACGATCCCGCAAACGCTGCGCCGCCGGCGGCATCGTGGCCGTAGGCGGCAGCGCCTTAGCGGCTGCCGCCCTCCCCGCCGCCCCCGCTGTGGCCAGCGTGCTCGGGCTGACCGCCGGTACCGCCCGCACCCTCGGCTACGTCGCCACAACCACCGTAGGGGGCACAGCCCTGGAAGGCGGCGAGCAGATCAGCAGCGGCCACTACGACGCCGGCGGCCTCCGCGACGCCGCCATCCGCAGCGCAGTCACTGGCGGAGTACTCCGCGGCCTGGGCGCCGTCATCGGCCGCCTCCGCACCGCACGCACACCCACCAGCGGCACCACAGCCCCAAACACGACAGGGCTGGTCGATGATGGTGTGAACGTTCTTCCGTCGTCGGGGAAGACGTTTGTTGGTACTCCGCAGGGCACCGTCTACGACATCCCGAAGGGTTGGGCGTCGCGGCCAGCCACCAGCGGCAAGGGCATCGTTTTCCAGCGTCCCGGTGCTACGGGGAACGCGGACATGATCCGCATCATGGAGCCGACGTCGAAGTATCCGAGCGGGTACGTCCGCTACACCAACGAGTACGGTCAGCCGCTTGATGTCCTCGGCAAGCCAGGCGCGGCATCGGCGACGCACATCCCCCAGAACTACCAGGGCCCGTGGCCGGGGTGGCCACAATGAGCGGTGCGGTCACGTTGGTCGAGGCCGAGGATCGGTGGGTGCTGCCGTTGTCGGGCCGCAGCGTTGATCGGTTGTGCATCGACTTCGCGGTGACTCTGATGTTCAGCGGGGGTCTGGAGTTACGGATCGAGCAGCCGTTCGTAGTGCAGCGCGCTGACGGCAGCGAGGTTCTGCTGGTGCCGGGCGGCGATCCTGACCGGCTGGGTTCGGTGACGATGCTGGCGCGGCAAACCGTCGTTGAGGCCGAGGCGTTCAAGGACGGTCACCTGCGGATCTCGTTCTCCGATGGCGCTATCCTGGGCGCGCCTGCCGACGAGGGCTTCGAGGCGTGGGAGCTGGTGGGCCCCGCAGGGCTTCGTACCGTGTCGTTGCCAGGCGGCGAGCTGGCCGTCTGGCGGCCGGACGGCGACGCGGCGGGTCGCTGAACCGTTGATCGCGGCAACGCCATGACACAGCGGATGATGATGTTCGTCGTTGGGCAGCACGTCATCGATATCGAGCTAGACGGTCGCGATGCTCCTCATTCGTTGAGCGTGACCGCCCGCGTTGATGCGACCGACGGTGGTCGTCGGAGGAGCCGGGGTGGCGTGAGCTCGGCGTCGGCGCGAATGGGACAGTGCCCTATCTCTGGTCGGCGCGGAGGCTGGTGGTTCTCGGCGTCGACGCTGATGAGCAGTCTCAAGTGTTCGACGTCGATGAGGACATCGTGACCGTGTTTTGGATCCGTGAAGGCTGGCTCGTCGTGTGTGAGACGTCCGTTCGCCTGTTGTCGTCCCGTGGAGAGGCTTGCCGTCTGGAGCTGCCCGATGTCGTCGTATCGGCTCGATGGGCGGGCGCGGCACTCGAACTGCAGCATCCGACAACCCGTACGCGTCTCGGCATCGCCGACGGGCGACTGCAGGTCCTGTGACAGTTTGACGGTGAGCGCTCGGACCGCGAGCCATGCGGCTGGTCAGTCCGACTGCCGTCGAGGCTAGTTGCGTAGGGCGTACAGGACGGCGTCGGCGAGTTGGAGGTAGTCCAAGGCGCGGGCGGTGTCGAGGTTGTCGCGGTCGGGGTGGGCGTGGGCGGCGAGGTTGCGCAGCACGGTCATGCCGTGCACGGCGTTGAGGGTTTCGGCGTTGAGCCGTCCGTGGCGGTGGGCGAGGTCGGCGAGTTGGCGGCCGCTCATGCGGGCGAGGTCGTCGTCGGGGGCGAGCCCGTCGGTGATGCGGCGCAGTTCGCGTTCGATGCGCACGTATGCCTCGAGGATGGCGGCGCCGGGGGCGACGGCGGCGACGTCGGCCAGCTCGTCTGCCAGCGCGCCGCCGGTGGTCTGTCGGGCAGGGCGGTGGCGTGCTCGAGCTGCTGGCGCGTTTCGGCGACGGTGTGTTGCCAGTATTCGACCTCGACGCCGCCGGGGCCGGCCTTCCAGCGTTTGACCTGCCCGGACAGCGCAGCGGACAGCGGGCGGCGCAGCACCAACGTGATGATGACGGCGGCGGCCGGCCAGGCGAGCGCGTCGATGACCGCGGCGGTGAACTGCAGCCCGTCCATGGTCAGGCGGTGTCGGTGGTGATGGTGCGCAGCCGGTTGCGCGTGACGTAGGCGTCGATGACGTCGAGCAGGGCGGCGCGGTCGTGGTCGTCGAGTTCGGTGATGGCGGCGGCGCGGTCGCCGAGGATGTGTTCGGGGGCGTGCAGCGCGCGGCGGGGGATGTCGTCGATGAGCAGGTGGTCCAGGCTGACGTTGAAGGTTTGGGCGAGGCGGACCAGCGCGTCGGCAGACGGGGTGATGCGGCCGGCTTCGTAGCGGCTGATGCGCCCGGGGTCGGTGCCGATCTTTTCGCCGAGTTCGGCTTGGGACCAGCCGTGTTCTTTGCGCAGCTGGCGGATCGTGGGCCTTGGCCAACAGCGCGTTGTTGAGCGCGGCGACGGTCTGCTGTCCGCAGCGGGTGGTGATCTTCATCAACGTGGTCGGGTGCGGCACCCGGGCGCCCAGGCCGATGCGGCAAAACCGCGTCCACGAGATCGAGTCGGCCACCTCCCGGCTCAGCGTCTCGTAGCTCACTCAGGCCGTAGCGGTACTTCAACCACATCATCCGCAGGTAGGTCTCCATCGGGATCGACGGGCGACCCAGCACCGCGTGGAAGTGCGCGGCGAACGGCGCGAAGAACACCTCGTCGTCGAGCAGCGCGTCGACCGCCGCCAGCTCCGGCGGCAGATCCAGGTAGGGCTCGGGCAGCACGGCTTCCCACAGGGTCGCAGGCTGCGGGTTGCGACAGACCAGCATCGAACACCTCCAATCGTTCGACAACCAGAGTTCATCTTGAAGTGTATAAGTTTCAAGACAACAGATGTCGGAGGTGCGACAATCCGACCATGCCCACCGCCCGCGCCCGCCGCGCCCGACAGCGCCTGGCCACCACCATCGCCGACCTCCTGGGTAACGACGAAGCCTTCGCGCTGCCCGGCAGCATCACCGAACGGTTCACCCGCTGCGGCAAGACCACCTGCCGCTGCAAAGCCGACCCCCCACAGCTGCACGGCCCCTACCTGCAATGGACTCGCACAGAGCACGGCAAGACCGTCACCCGCCTGCTCGACCCCGACCAAGCCGAGCGCTACCGCACCTGGATCGAGAACACCCGCCGCCTCCGCGCCCTTCTCCGCGAACTGGAACACCTCGGCGTCCAGGTCGCCGAGCACGAAGAAGGCTGGTCACGCTAAACGCCCAATTCAGCACTGGCCGCCGCCGTCCCCGCGTAGAAACCCGCAGGTCAGCGTCGTCTCGGCCCTGACTTTTTCAGGTCGATGTAGCTAGTCCTCAAATAAGCGTGTCGGCTGCACTGGGTCAGCCGGAAAAGACGGGAAAGGCCTTATCTTGTGCGGAGTAGAGCTCTGAGGACTACCCGCACAAGAAAGGCCCTTTCCGGTGAAGAAGATAGCGCATGAGCAGAGCCGACGGAACAGCGCGCGACGGGCGGCGCAAGGTGGCGGCCCGGCACCGGCGGGCGGGGCATTGGAGCGCGCAGCCCAAGCCGATGCTGACATCGGGCAAGGTCAACTACGAGATCGGCGCGAACACCGACGCCACCGGTTTCGGGGGCATCGCGGCGGTGCACCGGCTGGCGGTCAAGCTGGAGTTGGTCGACGAGATCGACGAGGCGCTGGAGCTGTTGAAGGTGCACCTGCCCTACCACGAGTCCGACCACGTGTTGAACTTGGCCTACAACGTGCTGTGCGGGGGCACGAGGTTGGAGGACATCGAGCGGCTGCGTCACGACACCGCGTACATGAACGCCCTGGGCGCGGACCTGATCCCCGACCCGACCACGGCGGGGGACTTTTGCCGACGCTTTGCTGACGACGACGTGGTCGCGTTGTCCCCCCTAGCCGGGGTTCCGCAGATGATGGAACCCCGGCCTAGCTGGCAGACCGGACCGGGACCCCCTCGAATATCAGACCGCTGCAGCCTGCGCGGCGAATCGCCTCGCACACCGCTTCCGACAGCACAGGTGGAAAGCCGTATGGATACTTAAAGGCATTGCGGCCACCGATCAAGCCGGGATCAATGACCCCCTTTATTACACCCGCCAGGCCACCGTATGTAGTAGCGCCCACGTTCATCGGCATGACGTCGGGCGGGTGCATAATCCACCAAGTGCCCGCCGGACTACCGTCCTCGGCAAGCAGCGTAGAGCCAAACCACTGGACGACATCTTCCTCAGTCAGGCTGGCTTCGATTACCTGCCGGAGCTTGGCACTATAGAACTCGAAGGCTTTGGTGCATGGGACGACGTCACCCCGAGCATGCCAGTCGTGGACGGTGAAGGACGTGACTTGGGGGAGATCTTCTACTCGCCCCGGCCGCTTAATGCCTAGAAAATATGCATCGCGGTGACCAGGTGTCCACTCGGCGGGGTCAGTCGGCTCGGCCATCCCATGGCGGGCGTCCATGGCAGGGAATAGGCGGTAGAATCGAGAGGCCATTAGCAGACCCAATAGTCCTTGCGGACGATCGTGGGGTCGTTGGCCAGCGTCCAGCGCACATACTGCCATGCCTGGCGGAAGAGCCGCTCGCGCAGGAGGCGCTTTACGTCTTCTGGAGCGGCTGGCGACAGCTCGTTGGTCAGGTTGTTCGCGTAAGATGCCGCTGCCTCCAGGTTGTCCAAGACCCACCGGTGGTATCCGGTCGGATGGGGCCCGAGGTGTGGGATATTGATCAGGTTCCAATCGCCTTTGGCGATGTCGAGGTGCCCGAGACCGTAGTCGTTGAGAGCGGTCTGGTACGCGCTGAGCCACTGGCCCTCGAACCTGGTGGCGATGTGATGCCGCTGGAGCGGCGTCCCCGCGATGATGCTGGCTTTGGCACTGTCGTCCAAGCAGTGGTCCGTCGGCGGCAGCATGGCGGCCCCACCGGCGGCCGCGGGCTGAGGCTCGAACTCGACGTCCCATTGGTCGGCCCACTCTTCCTCCGGGCCAGCCGGCCATATGACGACCGGGCCTTCTTGCGTCGTGGTAGTGGAGAGGTCACTTGCGACAACTGCGCCTACAATCAGCGCGTCAATCAACACCTGGGACAAGCCGGGGTTCCGGAGCGCCAGATCCTGAAGGAGCGCGCTAATCCCGCCGCCGGCGAGCCGCACACTCTCGCAGTCATTATACTGGTCGGTCGTAGACGTGCCCTGCAGGTGCGTGCCAGGTGCTGTCAGCAGTGTTTCGCAGGCTTGGTTGATGGTGAGGCGCCCGGCCAGCGGCGGCACCGCGAACGCGTCAACCAACGTAGTGCGGTCCTCAGCTGGCAGGGTTACGGGCTTCCAGTCGCTGTAGTAGATGTACCCATAGCCGGTATGGTTAACGGCTCGGGCACGCAGCTGCGTGTAGTTGCGCAGCGGTTGATCGGAGTCCGCCAAGGCGATCGTGAAGGCGCCATCGTCGTCCGTTACGCTTTGGGTGGCGAGCGTGAAGGCCTTGGAGTTACCCGGCTCGAGTGCTTGGATAGTGATGTTGCATGTTGAGATGCAAGCACGGTTGTACAGAGCTAGCGCGGTGGCGGTCACGTTGAGGCTGTAGTCAACGAGTCCGCTGTTGGGGTCACGGTCCCAGCGGCCGACCGATAGCGCCAACTCGCCCGGCGGATAGATATCGCCGGTATCGATCCAGTCAGTGTATGGCGTCGAGGTGTAGGGACTGCTGATGCGGGCTCGCAACTGGGTGTAGTGACGCAGTGGTTGCTGGGAGTCGGACAGAGTTATGGTGAATGCCCCGTCGTCATCGGCGACTTCCTGGGTGGTCAGGATGGGGGCGGTGGAATTACTAGGCTCTTTGGCTTGAATTGTCACCTTGCAGGTGCCGACGCACGGCCGACCAGGGAGGGCCAGCGCCTTCGCCGCCACGCTGAGGCTGTAACTCACAAACCCGGTGCTGGCGTCCCGAGTCCAGCTTAGGCCAGACAGGGTCACTTCACCGGGCGGGTAGGCATCTCCGGTCGGCACCCAGTCACTGGATGACGTGTAAATGGAGTCCTGCACCCGGGCGCCGACCCGATCGAGGTGGCGCAGTCGTTGATTGGCGTCAGACAGGATGACGGTAAAGGCACCCCCGCTAGCGGTGACGTCTTTGGTTTGCAGGGTGTAGGCGCTTGACCCTCCCGGCTCCATGGCGCGGAGAGTAACCTTACAGACGGAACCACAGGCGGCTGCGACCGTGACCGTGTAGCTGAGGAACCCTGTGTCGGCATCCCGCGTCCAGGTGTTGATGGTGACATCGACGGCCGCTGCCTGGGCGGGTGGTGTCGGGAGCAGTACAGCGACCAGCACGGCGCCAAGGATCATGGGTATCATCTGGCGAAACGGACTCGCCTGCATCTTGCTTGCCACGGGCAGTCTCCGAGCGTCGGTGGCCAAGTGTGGCTAGGCGGCTTAACCCGCGGGCACTCTAGTCATCATGGAACGGCCGACCCCTTCCGCAATGTTCGTGGGTCATCCACGATCGGCGCGGAAGGTGCCACATACGGATAGGAGTCGGCCGTGACCAGTATTCACGATCCCGAAGCGATCCACCTGGGCTTGGACGTGCACAAGGACACGATCTCGGTGGGCGTGCTCGAGCCGGGCTGCCAGATCCCGGTGGTGGACAAGATCTTCCACGACGAGGCGTCGGTGCGCCGCCTGATCGACCGGTTGGGTGACCGCAGTCGGCTGCGGGTGTGCTACGAGGCCGGCCCGACCGGCTATGAGCTGGCGCGTTTGCTGGCGTCGATGGGGGTGTCGTGTGAGGTGATCGCCCCGTCGTTGATCCCCACCGCGCCGGGTGATCGGGTCAAGACCGACAAGCGTGACTGCCGGCGGCTGGCGCGCCTGCACCGCGCCGGCGAGCTCGTGGCGATCCGCATCCCCACGGTGGCCGAGGAGGCGGTGCGGGACCTGTGCCGGGCGCGTGCGGACTTGGTCGATGACCGTGACCGGGCGCGCAAGCGGCTGCTGGCGTTGCTGTTGCGCCACGCGCGGGTGTACCGGGGCGGCAGCTACTGGACCCACAAGCACGACCAGTGGCTTGCCGCCCAACGCTTCGACGAGCCGGCGCTTGACGCCACGTTCGGCCACTACCGGGCGGTGCTTGCCGCCCGCGACGCCGCGGTGGCCGCCGCCGAGGCCGACTTGAAGGTCTGGTTCGACCGTGACCCGTTCGTCGACTGTGTGGCTCGCCTGGGCGCCTACCGCGGCATCGCCCACCTGGGCGCGTTGACGTTGGTGGCCGAGGTGTGTGACTGGCGGCGGTTCCCCCGAGCGACGACGTTCATGGGCTTCACCGGGCTGGTGCCCTCGGAGTACTCCTCGGGCGGCTCCACCCGCCGCGGGCACCTGACCAAGACCGGCAACGCCCATGTGCGCACCCAGCTGGTGGAGTCCGCGTGGGCCTACCAGCACCGCCCCGCCGTGGGCGCGGCGCTGCGCCGCCGCCAAGACGGCGTGTCGCCGGAGACCGTCGCGCGGGCGTGGAAGGCCCAGACCCGCCTGTGCGGGCGGTTCCGACGCATGGCCGCGGTCAAGGACACCAAGTCGGTGGTGGCCGCCGCGATCGCCCGTGAGCTCGCCGGGTTCGTGTGGGCCGAGATGACCAGCGACGTCAACTGACAGGCAGATGATCAACGATGCGCTGGCTGGCTGATCGGCCCCGCCGGCGCATGCAGCTGTGCAGAACGTGTCGGGCCGCCGCCGTGGCAGAACCGATCCCCGTCCTAGCTAGCTATGCCCACCCCCCGGGGCACGGGCGCCTTTAGTTTAGTCAGGGGCACCCTTCTGCGAATGACCGACCTGCGGTTTCGACCCGCGTACCTCAGAGTGGCGGTCCCAGCCGATCCACCCGAGGCCCGACACGTCTTGCCCCACCCTCAGGAGCAACCACTACGAACCCACCCCAACCAGCAACGCGGCCTGCCCGCTTCTTCGCTTGCCACCCTGGCTCGTCGCTGCTCGCGGTCAACATCGTTCGTCCTCGCTGCGCTGCGGGCGCTGGCATGTTGACCGCTCCCGACGCGACGGCCGGTTCGGCAGCTACGAAGCAACCAGGCCGCTGACCATCAGCACACGACAAGCCCGGCTACAGGAGGGCTCTATGCAAACCCGCCCCAAGTCAAGCATCAGGTTTCTCTTGACGGGCCGTTCCACCTCAGCTAGTCAGCTGGCGGTGCGGGAGGCTCAGCCCGCCGTGCCGGGGGCCGGCGGTTTCGGGGTCGCGACGTTCTCGACGCTGGCCGCACGCGACAGGTGCACCCACAGACCGGCGTGGGCGGCGATGCCGACGCCGAGGATGACGACGACCGACCACTGGCCGAAGAGGGCGGCGACGAGGGCCGCGAACACGGCGCCGGCGACGAGCAGGCCCCGCATCGTGTTGATCGTGCTCATGCAGCAAGCTCCCGTTCCCCGTGCCCCTCGGCCTCTGGCGGCCATGGTAGGACTCCACGCTAGAGTCAACCACCATCCCACGAAGGAGAACCCGTGGCCGCAACCTCGACGATGATGCCCCTCGGCACCCCGGCCCCGCCGTTCGCGCTGGCCGACCCCGACGGGCGGGTCACGTCGAGCGAGGCGCTGGCCGACGCACCCGCGCTGCTCGTCATGTTCCTCTGCAACCACTGCCCGTACGTCCGCCATGTCCGCGAGGGGCTCGCAGCCCTCACCGCCGAGTACATCGACAAAGGCGTGGCGGTCGTCGGCATCAACCCGAACGACTACGAGGCCTTTCCCGACGACGCGCCCGAGCGGATGGCGGAGGAGGCGCGGGAGGTCGGCTACCGCTTCCCCTACCTCATCGACGAGGACCAGGAGGTCGCGAAGGCGTACGGGGCCGCCTGCACCCCCGACTTCTTCCTGTTCGACGCCAACCGCCGGCTCGTGTACCGGGGGCAGATGGACGACTCGCGGCCCAACAACGGGGTGCCCGTCACCGGCGAGAGCCTGCGCGCCGCGCTCGACGCGGTCCTGTCCGGGGACCCGCCACTCACCGAGCAGCATCCGAGCATGGGTTGCTCCGTGAAGTGGCGCCCGGGCAACGAGCCGGGCTGAGCCTCCCCCTCGCCTCAGTTGGCGGTGGGATCGGCGGGGATGGTCGTGAACACCCCGCCCTGGCGGCGCAGCACGCCGCGCCACAGCGCCCCGGGCGCCTCGGTGAAGACGTCCTCGGCGCGGGCATCGACGACGAACCAGCTGCCGGCCGCTATCTCTGTCTCCAGCTGACCGCCGCCCCACCCCGCGTAGCCGGCGAACACCCGCACGCCGGCGATGGCCGCCCCGAGGAGCGTCGGGTCGGCGGAGAGGTCCACGACGCCGACGCCGGGAAAGATCGCGGCGAGCCCGTCGCCCTCCGGGGGACCGTACGTGCGGGCGAGCCCGATGAGGGCGTCGGGCTGCACGGGCCCCCCCGCGAACACGACGGCGGGCTCCGCGGCGAGCGTCGCCCACCTCGGCAGGGCCACCGACAGCGCCGCGTCGGTGGCGCGGTTGACGACCACGCCGACCGCGCCGTCGGTCTTGTGCTCGAGCAGGAGCACGACCGTGTGCGCGAAGTTGCCGTCGGTCAGCGCGGGCGTGGCCACGACGAAGCGCCCGGTGAGGAAGGCGGTGCTCATGGCGCCATCCGACCGCGCAACGCGCGCCGGCGCAAGCCGGCGCCGGTTGCTGCGGGGCGGCGGCGGAGATCGGACCCGTTGCTGAGGCCGGTGGCGTGTCCCGTTTGATCCTTGCGTGGGGCGGAAGGTTGGCAGGGAGTCGACGGAAGGCACATCGATGAACACGAGGGACCTCGCGATCTCCAGCCCCGCGTTCGCGCGGGGGGCGGTCCCGGCGACGTGCACCTCGGACCGGATGGAGGGCCAGGTCATCGACCGGAACCGGCTCGTCGGCACCTACGAGCGGTGAGCGGGATGCACGCGGTGCTGCTCCGAGAGGCCGGCGACCCGGAGGTCCTGCACCTCGAGGAGGTCGACGACCCCCTGCCGGGCCCCGGCCAGGCGGTCGTGCGGGTCGAGGCGGCCGGGCTGAACTTCATCGACACCTACCAGCGCAGCGGTGCCTATCCCCTCGACCTGCCGACGGTCATAGGCTCGGAGGGGGCCGGCGTCGTCGAGACGCTCGGCGAGGGGGTCGTGGGACTGTCCGCGGGTGACCGGGTCGCCTGGGCCGGACAGCCGGGCAGCTACGCCGAGCGCGTCGTCGTCGACGTCGGCGGCGTCGTCACCGTGCCCGACGGGGTGGACACGCGCACCGCCGCCGCGGTGATGCTGCAGGGCATGACCGCGCACTACCTCGCCCTGTCCACGTTCGCGCTCGGGCCCGACCACACCGCGCTCGTGCACGCCGCGGCCGGCGGTGTCGGCCACCTGCTCGTGCAGATCGCGAAGCGCCGCGGTGCCGAGGTGGTCGCGACCGTGTCCACGGAGGAGAAGGCGGAGATCGCCCGCGAGGCCGGGGCGGACGAGGTCATCCGCTACACCGAGGTGGACTTCGCGGAGGAGACCGCCAGGCTGTACGGGCGGGGGATGGACGTCGTGTACGACTCGGTCGGCAAGGCGACGTTCCTGCGGAGCATGGACTGCCTGCGCCCGCGCGGTGTCATGGTGCTGTTCGGCCAGTCCAGCGGCAAGGTCGACCCCGTCGACCCCCAGGTGCTCAACACGAAGGGCTCGCTCTATCTCACCCGCCCGACCCTCGCCCACTACACCGCCGACCCCACGGAGCTCCGCTGGCGCGCCGGCGACCTGTTCGGGTGGATCGCCGCCGGGCAGCTCGCGGTCCGCGTCGACCGGACGTTCTCCCTGGCCGAGGCGGCCGACGCGCACCGCTACATCGAGGGTCGCCAGACGAAGGGCAAGGTCCTGCTCCTGCCCGTGGCCTGAGGGACGCCCTCGCCGGCCACGGCCGGGCCCGCCGGTCCCGGGACGCCGGTGGGCGCGGGGAGTCAGCGGGCGAGTCCCCAGACGTACTCGCGCCGGCGGCGGCGAGCGCGGCGGGCGCCGACGAGGATCTTCAGCCGGCGGCTTGCCGCCCCCCACGACGACCCGGTCGAGGGCGGTCGGCGTCGAGCACCTCGAGCGCCGCGAGGACGACCCGCTCGGCCCGGGCGGCGTCGGTTGCGGTCACTGCCCGACCTCGTCGAGCCGGGACAGCAGCCAGCCCGCCCCGGTCACCGTCGCGGCGCGCCGGCGTGCGCGCGCCGTCAGGGCCCGGTCGGAGGTCACCACCGTCACGGTCGCCGGGTCGGCGGCGCCGAGCAGCTCGACGATCCGGTCGTCGGCGGCGTCGGGCCCCGACCGGTGGGCGTAGCGGACGGCGACGCCGGCGTGCTCGCCCTCCTCGAGCCCGGCGGGGGGTCGCCCGTCGAACACGACGGTGACCGCGTGTCCCGTGGTCGCGTGGAGGGCCTGCAGGCGCGCCACGAAGCCGCGGACCGCCGCATCCCGGTCCCGCCACCAGCCGTCGGGGCGTGAACCGATGACGTTCATCCCGTCCACGAGCAGTTGGACAGGCCAGCCGGCCCGCGGTCCGTTGGCGGGCAGCGGCGAGCACCCGCCCCGACGGGCTTCCCCGCCGCGCGGGTCGCCGACGCTCAGAGGGCGTTCAGCAGGTCGGCGCCCCCGCCGGTTGCTGGACCCAGCAGCGCACGATGTCGCGCATCGACAGGATCCCCGCGACGCCGTAGTTGTCGCCGTTGTCGTTCGTGACGATGAGGTGGCGGAAGCCGCCACGGATCATCGCCTGTGCGGCCTCCTCGAGCGACCAGTCGCCGGTGGCGACGATCACCTTGGCGGTGACATGGTCGATCACGCGTTCCTGGTCGGGGTCCTTGCCGGCGGCGATGCAGCGCATCAGGTCACGCTCGGTGAAGATGCCGGGCCCCTCGCCGTCGAGGTCGAGCACGAGGGCTGACCCGATGTTGCGTTGGCTCATCAGCTGAGCGGCCTCACGCAGGGTGTGGTCCGGACCGACGGTCAGGAACACCGTGCTCATGTTCTCGCGGATATTCATGCTGGGCTCCCCCTTGGGATCGCCTGGCCCGCCTCTACCGTAACGAGCCCCGGTCCCTGCGGGAAGGGGGAGGTCAGGAGGTACGAGCGCGTCCCCCGCGAGAGGCAGGCGCCACGGCGGCCGCTGGTCAGGCGGCGGCGATGGCCACCGCCCACCGCGCGCTGACCGCCGGGAAGCGGTCAGGGTGCAGCAGGGACGCGAGCACCGGTGCGGCGGTGACGACCGCCGGGGAGAGCCGCGAGAACAGGCGTGCGGCCTCCACGGCCCAGAACCGGCCCGCGCGCACCGCCCGCAGCTGCGTGACCTCCGGCAGGCCGGCGAGCTGCGACGCTTCCGCGACGGCGCGCTCGACGCCGTACCCGCAGGGCAGGAAGACGATCGCGTCGGGATCGACGGCGGCGACCTCGTCCCACGACGACCGCCGGGACGCCTCGCCGGCGCCGGTGAGCAGGTGACGACCCCCGGCGACCTCGACGAGCTCGGGCACCCAGTGGCCGGCGAGGAAGGGCGGGTCGCCCCACTCGAGGGCGACCACGCGGGGGTGGGGGCGCCCGGCGACCCTCCGGCGCACGTGCCGGTGCGCCGAGGCGATGGCGGCGATCTGGCGCTCGGCGCGGTCGCTCACGCCCATCGCCGCACCGACCATCATGAGGTCCGCCTCGAGGCCCGCCAGGGAGGCGCCGCGGAGCAGCACGAGCTCCGCGCCCGCCGGAAGGGCGCCTGCCGCGTCGGCCCCGGGCAGGGCACACACGTCGCAGACGTCCTGGGCGAGCACCACATCGGGGGCGAGCGACCCGAGCAGTGCGACATCGACGCGGTAGAGCGGCTCGCCGGCGCTCACCGCCGCGCGGACCCGGCGGTCGACCTCACCAGCGGGCGACGCAACGTCGCCGAGCGCAGAGGCGGTGAGGACCGGCAGCCCGTCGGCCACGGGGTGGTCGCAGGCGTGCGACACGCCGACGAGCGCGGCGCCGAGTCCCAGGGCGGCGACGATGTCCGTGCCGGCAGGCACGAGGCTCGCAACCCGCGGCACGGCGCTCATGGCTCCACGCTATGCGGAGTTTCCCAGGCGGTGTCGTTCGAGAAGATGCGGGAGGTGGGCAGAGCGCCCGCCGGGGAGGATGCCGAGCGATGCATGCGGTCCGCATACAGGCTGTCGAGGTGCCCGCCATCGGCCTGGGCACCTGGCAGATGAACGGCGAGGCGTGCCGCGAGGGTGTGCGCCATGCGCTGCAGGCGGGGTACCGCCACATCGACACGGCGCAGATGTACGGCAACGAGGAGCAGGTGGGTCAGGGCATCCGCGACGCGGGGGTGGACCGCGACGCCATCTTCCTCACCACGAAGCTCAACGCAGGAGCGCTGGCCCCCGAGCGTGTCGGACCCGAGACCGAGGCGAGCCTTCGCCGGCTCGGCACCGACCGGGTCGACCTCCTGCTCATCCACTGGCCGCATCCCGCCATACCGCTCGCCGCCACCCTCGACGCGATGCGCCGCGTGGTCGACGACGGCAAGGCGACGCACATCGGGGTGAGCAACTTCCCCTCCGGGATGCTGCGCGAGGCGATCCGGGAGGCGCCCATCCTCACCAACCAGGTGGAGTACCACCCCCTGCTCGCCCAGGACCGGCTGCTCGCCGTCTGCCGGGAGGAAGACGTCCTGCTCACCGCCTACTCGCCCCTGGCGAAGGGCAGGATCCTCGACGAGGTGGAGCTCAAGGAGGTCGCCGAAGCGCACGGGCGGACCGTCGGGCAGATCGCGCTGCGATGGCTCGTGCAGCAGGATCGGGTGGCGGCCGTCCCGAAGTCGGCCAGCCCCCAGCGCCGCGAGGAGAACCTCGCCGTGTTCGACTTCACGCTCACCGACGAGGAGATGGCCCGCATCACCGCCCTCGCGCGCAGCGAGCGGCTCATCAACCCGTCGTTCGCTCCTGACTGGGAGCGGTAGCTGAACCGCGCGGTCGAACGTTTCGCGGCGATCGCCGCCGGCCCGGCGGTGGACCTCGGCGCGGCGGCGATCGCCATCGGCGGGGGCGCCGACCCCGGCCTCGACCCGCAGGTGTGGCTCGACGAGCTCGACCGGCTCGCCGCGGGGGTCACCGACCGTGACGGGCTCGTGCGCCGGCTGTTCGTCGAGGAGGGTTTCACCGGCAACGCCGCCGAGTACTACGACCCGGACAACTCCCTCCTCCACCGGGTGCTCGCCCGCCGCCTCGGGATACCGGTCAGCCTCGCGGTGGTGATGATCGAGGTCGGCCGGCGCGCCGGCGTGACCCTCGAAGGCGTCGGCATGCCCGGCCACTTCCTTGTTCGGGAGCCCGGCGGGGGCCTGCTCGACCCCTTCGCCGGTGGTCGCCGGGTCGACGAGGCCACGGCGGAGGCGCGCTTCCGGGCCGCCACGGGCGCCGGACCCGACGTCGCCTTCGGTGCCCACCTGCTGCCCGCGGTGAGCGCGCACGGGATCCTCGACCGGATGCTCGCCAACCTCGCCGCCGTCTACCGGGCGCGTGGGGCGGCGGGGGACCGGGAGTGGGCGCTGCGGATGCGTCTTGCCCTGCCCACGGCAGACCCGTCGCTCGCGGTGGAGCTCGGCGAGGTGCTGGCGAGCCGTGGGCGTTTCCTGCAGGGCGCCGTAGAGATCGAACGCCACGCCGGTGACGACGAGCGCCTGCTCACGGCTGCCCGCGCGCTGCGGGCCCGCCTCAACTGAACCTCAGTCGTCCCCGGAGCTTCCCGAACGGCGCTCGGATGACGCGCCCGCGGGCGGGGGCGGGGGCGGTGGCGGCGGAAGCGCGGGGATCGGCTCGGGCGGCACGCCCTCGAGGGCGACGGCCATGAAGTCGCGCCACACCGGGGCCGCGGACTGCCCACCGGTCATCCCCGGGTAGGGCTGGCGGCGGTCGGGGTGGCCGACCCACACCGCGGTCGACAGCACCGCGGTCGTGCCGACGAACCAGGCGTCGGCGAAGTTCTGGGCGGTGCCGGTCTTGCCCGCGACATCCCACCCCGGGATGCGGGCGCGGGTGCCGGTGCCCCGGCTCACGACGTTGCGCATGGCGTCGATCATGGTGCCGGCGGTCTCGGGGCTCACCGCCCGGACGCGCACCGGGGCGTGGCGGTAGATCTCCGCGCCGCGTGCGTCGGTCACCCACTCGATGAGGTAGGGGGGCGCACGCTCGCCGCCGGTCGCGAACGTCCCCGTCGCCGACGCCATCTCCAGCGGCGTCGCCCCCCGGTGCCAGCCGCCGATGGCGAGCGCCGGGCCGCGCGCGTGCAGCGGACCGAACGCCGCTTCGGCGTCGACGCCGAGGTGGCCCGCCTTCTCCACCACGTAGCTCACCCCCGTCTCGAGCATGAGCTGCACGAACGAGGTGTTCACGCTGCGCACGAGCGCCTCGTGCAGCGAGATGGTCCCGTAGCTCGCGTTGGCGAAGTTGCGGACCTCGTACGGCGGCTGATGGGGGTCCCACGCGAACGAGCGGGGCCCGGCGCCGTCGATCGGCGACCAGACGGAGCGGCCCCGCTCGAGGGCGGTCGCGAGCACGAACAGCTTCGCCGCGCTGCCGGGGTGGCGCCGACCCTGGGTGGCGAGGTCGTAGGCCTCCGCCGTGAAGTCGCCCCCGCTGTGGGTGGCGACCACCCGGCCGGTGCGCGGGTCGACGGCCGCGATGGCCGCGGTGCGCTGGCCGGGCGACGACGGGTAGTGGCGTTCGACGATGTCGTGGGCGGCCTGCTGCAGGCGCGGGTCGATCGTCGTGTGGATCGCGAGGCCGCCGTTGAAGAGGTTCTCGACACGCGCCGCGCGGTCCGGACCGAACGCCGGGTTCGCGAAGAACTCGCGTTTGACCGCCTCGACGAAGTAGGGCTCGGTGACGGTCCGCTCGCGCTGCGGCATGACCCCCATCTCGACCCCGACCGCCTCCTCGGCGCGCTCGGGGGTGATGTAGCCCTCCTCGGCCATGGCACGCAACACGGCATTGCGGCGGGCGGTCGCGGCCTCGGGGTTGCGGCGCGGGTCGAGCCGCCCGGGCGCCCGGATCATGCCCGCGAGCAGGGCGGCCTGCTCGAGCGTGAGATGCTCGGGGGTGACGTCGAACCACTCCTCCGCGGCGGCCCCGACCCCGTAGGCACCGGCGCCGAAGTACACCTGGTTGAGGTAGCGCTCGAGCAGCTCCTCCTTGGTGAGACGGTCCTCCAGCGCCATCGCGTAGGTGAGCTCGCGGGCCTTGCGCTCGAGCGTCTGCTCGTCGCTCAGGAAGTTCTGCTTCGCGAGCTGCTGGGTGATGGTCGAGCCGCCCTGGGCGACGCCACGCGCCCGGACGTTCGCGACGGCGGCGCGCCCGATGGCCTCCAGGTCGTAGCCCTCGTGCTCGAAGAAGCGGCGGTCCTCCGCGCTGATCGCCGCCTGCCACACGTGGTCGGGCAGGTTCGCGAGGGGCACGAGGCGGCGGTCCTGCTCGTCGTGCAGGACCGCGAGGACGCTCCCGTCGGCGGCGTAGACGACGCTGCGCTCGGCGAGGGCGGGAAGCGTGGAGTCCTCGGGGATGGCGAGGTCGACGGTGACGACGTCGCCGTACCCGCCCGCGGCGGGGACGGTCGCGGCGACGACGAGCACCACCCAGGTGACGGCGGCGGCCCCGAGGCTCAGAAAGCCGGCGAAGGACGGCACGAGGCGCGCGCTCGCCACGCGGACGGCGGCGGATCCGCGCGCTAGCACCCAGCCGGTCCCGTCCACGAGCCGCCGCCCCGCCGCCGGCGCGGCGTTCGCCCACCAGCTCACGTACCAGCCGACGGCCCCGAGCACCGCCCGGCCCACGCGGGGAAGGGCATCCGACAGGCGTACCACCCACCAGCCGGCCCCCCGCAGGAGTTGGCGTGCCACAGCGGCGAGCAGTGGGCGCACCCAGGCCCATGCGCGGCCGGCGAGGAGCAGGACGGCGCCCAGCCATCCCGACAGGCGCACGCGCGTGTCGGACCACGTCGAGGAGGACCGCCGATCGGAGATGGCCACCAGCCCTTTCTACCTTTCGGCAAGGGCGAGGAAACGACGACGGCGCGATGTGCGAGGATCATCGCCCCATGGCGAAGAACGTGCTCACTGCGCAGGGCGAGGACTTCCCTCGCTGGTACCAGGAAGTCGTCGCGAAGGCCGACCTGGCCGAGAACGGCCCCGCCCGCGGGACGATGATCATCAAGCCGTGGGGCTACGCGATCTGGGAGCGCATCCAGGCGGAGCTGGACGCGCGGATCAAGGCGACCGGTCACGACAACGCCTACTTCCCGCTCTTCATCCCCGAGGAGTTCCTCCGCAGGGAGGCCGACCACGTCGAGGGTTTCAGCCCCGAGCTCGCCGTCGTCACGCACGGCGGGGGCAAGGAGCTCGCCGAGCCGCTCGTCGTGCGCCCCACCTCGGAGACGACCATCGGTGACGCGATGAGCCGGTGGGTGCAGGGGCACCGTGACCTGCCGCTGAAGCTCAACCAGTGGGCGAACGTCGTGCGGTGGGAGCTGCGCCCGCGGCTGTTCCTGCGCACCACGGAGTTCCTTTGGCAGGAGGGCCACACGGCGCACGCCACCTTCGATGAGGCGCAGGAGGAGACCGTGACGATCCTCCTCGACGTCTACGACGCGGTGATGCGGGAGGTCCTCGCGGTGCCCGTGGTCCTCGGTCGCAAGACGAAGGCCGAGACCTTCCCGGGGGCGCTCGTCACCTACACGCTCGAGGGGCTGATGCGCGACGGCAAGGCCCTTCAGATGGGCACGAGCCACAACCTCGGGCAGAACTTCGCCCGGGCCTTCGACATCGCCTTCACCGACGAGCAGGGGGAGCGCCGCCTGGCCTACACCACGTCGTGGGGCATGTCGACCCGTGTCGTCGGAGGTCTCATCATGGCCCACGGCGACGACCGCGGGCTGCGCCTGCCTCCCGCCGTCGCGCCGATTCAGGTCGTGGTGCTCGCCGTCAAGGACGAGGCGGTGGGCGAGTGCCGCAACCTCGTCCACCTGCTCGCCGCCGGGGGGGTGCGCGCGCGCCTCGACGACGCGACGAACCAGTCGTTCGGCCGGCGGGTGGTCGACTGGGAGCTGAAGGGCGTGCCGATCCGCCTCGAGGTGGGACCGCGCGACCTCGAGGTGGGTGAGGTGACGCTCGTCCGCCGCGACGTCGACGGCAAGCAGTCGCTGCCGCTCGCCGCAGTCGCCGAGGCGGTGCCCCGACTGCTCGGGGAGATCCAGGGCTCGCTGCTCTCGCAGGCGACCGCGTTCCGGGACGGCCACACCCGCGAGGCGCAGCGGCCGGAGGCGATCGACGGGCCGGGGCTGTGGCGCCTGCCGTGGGACGTGCTCGGCACGGAGGGCGAGGCGCGCCTGGCCACCGACGGCTACACCGTGCGCTGTCTCGTGACCGCCGACGGCGGCGTGCCCGCACCCGCCGCGACCGACGATCTCGTCGCCTACGTCGGGCGCGCCTACTAGATTCGGGCGCTCAGGCGGAGGCGGGCGCCGGGCCGCCCGGCGGGGGCGGGTTCTCCTTCGCGTGCCAGGCGGCACGCGCGCGGGCGAGCACCTCCTTGACCGGCAGGCCCGTTGCCGCGCCGGCCGCGAGCGCGTCGTCGAACTCCGGCGCGACGTTGACGACCGCGTCGTCGAGCGCGCCGACCTTCAGTCGCACGGGCTGCCCGGCCACGTCGACGGTGACCCACCGACGCTCGAGCGCCCACTTGTCGACGAACCAGCCCCGCACGCCGAGCGTGGTCGTCTCGGTGAAAAGCACCCGCCGGAGCGCGTCGCCGCGCTCGGGATCGGCGAGGCACACGAGTTCGACGCCGGGGCGCCCCTTCTTCATGACGACCGGGCACGCCCAGGCGTCGTGCGCACCCGCGGCCCGAAGGGCGTCGAGGACGGGGGGAACGAGCTCGCCGGGCAGGTCGTCGATGGCCGTCGCGAGGACGAGCGCCCGCGACGCTCCTGTGTACCCGGCCGCCTGCCCCAGCACGATCCGCACGACGTTCGGGCGGTCGAGCTCGCGGGCTCCGGCGCCGTAGCCGACGGCCCCGACGACGAGCTGGGGCAGGTCGACCCACTCGTCGGTCCACTCCGCGAGCAGCGCGGCCCCCGTCGGCGTGCAGAGCTCGACGGGCTCGCCGGTGGAGTACGTCGGGGCGCCGGCGAGCAGCGCGAGCACCGCGGGCGCAGGCACAGGTAACAGGCCGTGGTCCCCACGCGTCATGCCGGTGCCCTGTGCGACCGGGCCGCACGTCACCCGCTCCACCCCGAGCGCGTGCAGGCCGGCGCACACCCCCACGATGTCGACGATCGCGTCGAGGGCGCCGACCTCGTGGAAGTGGACCCGCTCGACCGGGCGGCGGTGGATGCGCGCCTCCGCCTCGGCGATGCGGCGGAACGTCGACAGCGCCCGCGCCCGCACCGGCTCGGCGAGGGAGGCGCCGCCGAGCAGCTCACGGACGTTCGCCCACGTGCGCACGACGCCGTCCTCCCGCGCGGTGACGTGCACGCGGGTCGCGCCGACGCCCGCACGGGTCACGGCCTCGGCGCGAATGTCCCACCCGTCGACGCCCAGCCCCCCCACCGCATCGACGATCGTCTCGAGGGCGACGCCGGCGTCGAGCACCGCGCCGAGGAGCATGTCGCCGCTCGCTCCCGAGAACGGGTCGACGTGCGCGACCTTCACGCGGCGCCCACCCGCAGGATGCGGCGAGCGAGCATGGCGGCACCGAAGCCGTTGTCGATGTTCACCACGGCGACCCCCGGCGCGCAGGAGGTGAGGCTCGACAGCAGGGCCGCCAGCCCCTCGAAGGCCGCGCCGTAGCCGACGCTCGTCGGGACCGCGACGACCGGCGCGGTGACGAGACCTGCGACGACCGTCGGCAGCGTGGCCTCCATGCCGGCGACGACCACGACGACGTCGGCCTCTCCGAGCTCGTCGCGCTCGCTGAGCACCCGGGTGATGTCGGACACGCCGAGGTCGGCGAGGAAGCGGCAGGTGATCCCGAAGGCCCGCAGCACCCCGATGGCTTCGCTCGCCACGGGCAGGTCCCCCGTGCCGCCGCTCGCGACGACCACCCGGCCGAGCGCCGGCTGCGGCTCGCACGCGCGCGCGACGAGGAGCCGGGCGACGGGGTCGTAGTCGGCGCCGGGAACCGCCGCGGCGTGGGCGGGCGAGCAGCGGGTCGCGAGCACCGGGGCGGTGCCCGCGGCGAGCAGCTCGGCGACGAGGACGCCGACCTGCTCGGGGGTCTTCGGCTCGGCGTACACGACCTCCGGCTCGCCCGTGCGGGCGGGTCGGGCGTGGTCGAGGCGCGCGACGGGTTCCATCTCCGGCGCAGCCTACGGGCTATCATCGCCGGGCACCGAGGGCAGCCTGCGAGCAGGAGGGTGGCAGGAAGCTTCTTCGAGGCACTCGAGGACGAGGAGGCGGGGCGTGTGGAGCTGACGGCAGAGGCAGTCGGGGGGCTGCTGATCGCGGCGATCCTCATCGGCGTCGCCGCGATCGTCGTCGCGCTCGTGGCGCTGAGCGGGCAGCGCCGCGTGCGGGCCGCGTACCGGGCTTTCAGCCAGGGCAGTCGCGACGACGTGCTCACCCTGCTGCAGCGCCACATCGACGAGGTCGGCGACCTGCGGGCCGAGGTGGCGCGCCTCCAGCGGCGCAGCGACGACCTGCGGGAGCTCCTGCGGTCGGGCCTGTCGCGGGTGGGAACCGTGCGCTATGACGCGTTCGAGGAGCTGGGGGGGCGGCTGTCGTTCTCCGCGGCCCTGCTCGACGAGCACGGGGACGGGCTCGTCATCACCGCCATCAACGGGCGGACCGACACCCGCGCCTACGCCAAGACGGTGACCGGCGGGCGGAGCAAGCACAACCTCTCCCAGGAGGAGGTTCAGGCGATCGAGCGGGCGATGGCCATGGCGGAGCGCACCACCACCCAGGGCGGCGCCCCGGTGGGCGCCGGCCGCCCGCGCAACCGGCGGCCGGCGCCGAGCCGTTGACCGCGGTCGCGTTCCTGGGGCCGGAGGGCACCTTCGCCTCCGAGGCAGCCCGCCGCGCCGCCCCCGACGCGGCCCGCCGGCCCCTGCCGACCATCGACGAGGTGGTCGACGCGGTCCGCGACGGGTCCGTCGACATCGGTGTCGTGCCGATCGAGAACTCGATAGAAGGCTCGGTCAACATCACCCTCGACGCCCTCGCGTTCGGCCCTCCCGGCGTGGTCGTCCGCGGCGAGGTCGTCATCCCGATCTCCATGAACCTCCTCGCGCCGCCGGGCAGCGACCTCGGCGACATCAAGGAGGTGCGCAGCCAGCCCCACGCCCTCGCACAGTGCCGTGGTTGGCTCACCGCGAACCTGCCCGGCGTCGCGGTGGCCGCCTCCACGTCGACGGCCGAGGCGGCGAGGGAGGCCGGCGAGGCCGCCGGAGGCGTCGCCGCCCTCGGCACCCGCCTCGCCGGGGAGCGCTACAGGCTCGACGTGCTCGTCCCCGACATCCAGGACTACCCGGGCAACACGACCCGGTTCGTGGTCCTCGGCCGCCGGCTGTGCCGGCCGACCGGCGCGGACAAGACGTCCCTCGTGGTCTTCTTCGGCGAGGACCGGCCCGGACTGCTCATGCGCGTCCTCGACGAGTTCGCGCTGCGCAGCATCAACCTCACGAAGATCGAGTCGCGCCCGACGAAGCAGGCCCTCGGCGAGTACTGCATCCTCATCGACTGCGCCGGGCACCTCACCGACGCGCGTGTCGGCGAGGCGCTGCGCAGCGTTCACCGCCACGTCGCGGACCTGCGGGTGCTCGGGTCGTTCCCGCGGGCGGACGCGCAGGTCACCACCCCTGAGCCGGCCGACTCCGACGCCGCGTACGCCTCCGCGTCCCGGTGGTTCGCCGACCTCGTCGCGGGGATCGACGACCCGCCAGGTTGACGGCCTCCGGGGGCCGGTTAGCCTTGGGCGCCATGTTGCCCGAGCACGTGGCTTGCAGCCACGGCGTGGCTTCCCTGCGCGCAGCGAGCACTCCCCACCGCACGAGACCCGCCGTGCTGGTGGCCCTGGTGGTCGCGCTGCTCCTCGGAGCGGACCTGCTGCCCGCCGCCGCGGCGCCCGACGACGCGGCGCTCCGCGCCCGCCAGGAGCGTCTCGAGGCCGAGCGGGCGGGGCTGCACGAGGACCTCGGCCGCGCGGAGGGGGAGCGCTCGCGGGTGTCGGCCGCCCTGGCCACCGCCACGGCCGAGGTCGACCGGCTCACCGGCGAGCTGAACCGCCTGCGCGACGAGACCCGCGCCATCGAAGAGGAGGTCGCCGCTCTGGAGGGCGCCGCCGCCGCGAGCCGCGACCGCATCGCCCGGCGCGTCGGCGCCCTGTACCGGGGCGCGGCGCCGAACGACTTCCTCGGCCTGCTCGCCGGCGCGTCGAGCGCGGAGGTCGCCGAGCGCAGCCACTACCTCGTGGCCCTGACCCGCACCGACCGCGCCGACCTCGAGACGGCCGCGGCGGTCGGGCGGCGCCTCGTCGTGCGGCGGGCCGACCTCGCGGAGGCGACCGCGCGCCAGGAGGCCGTCGCCCAGGAGTCCCGGCTGGCCTGGGCCGAGCTCGACCGCCAGCTCGCCGCCGCGGGCCAGGCGGTCGCCGGGGTGCGGGGCCGCATCGCTGCGGGCGAGGACGAGGCGCGCAGCATCGCCGGGGAGCTCGAGGCCCGCCGTCAGGCACGGGCGCGGGCCGACCAGGTGGCCGCCGAGCGCCGCCGGGCCGAGGGGCGGGCACGGGAGGCGGCGGAACGCCGCCGCCAGGTGGCCCCCAGCCGCTCGGCGCCCCCTCCCGCCGCCGTCCCCGTCCGTCCGCCCGTGCGTGTGCCCGCCGCTCCTTCGACCCGGGCGGCGCCCGCCCCGCCGGGTGGGGCTGGCATGGCCTGCCCGCAGGACCATCCCCGGTCGTTCACGGACACCTGGGGCGCCCCGCGAAGCGGCGGGCGCCGGCACCAGGGCACCGACATCTTCGGGGCGATGGGCGGCAACGTGTTCGCCATCACCTCGGGCACCGTCGAGTGGGCCCGTTCGGGGGGCAGCGCCGGCCGGTGGCTGTCCCTGCGCGGCGACGACGGCGACCGCTACTGGTACATGCACCTGTCGGGCTTCGTCGCTTCGGGAGGTCAGCGGGTCGGCGCGGGCGAGCTCATCGCCTACAACGGCGACACCGGCAACGCGCGGGGCACCAGCCCGCACATCCACTTCGAGCACCACCCCGGCGGGGGACGACCGGTCAACCCCTACCCGCTGCTGCGGCGGGTGTGCGGCTGAGGCGGTTGGCTAGCCTGTCGGGCGTGCACGCAGCCGCGCTCCTCCTCCGGATCGACACGGAAGACCCGTTCGATCCCGCCATCGACACCCTGCGCGACCTCTACGACGAGCTCGTGGGCGCGCTCCCGCTCGTCGCGCTCGCGCTCATCCTCGCGGCCTTCGGGATCGTCGTCGCGACCTGGGCGTCGCGGGGGGCCGCCCGCGCGCTCGGCCGCACACGCGCCGATCGCATGGCGGTCAGCCTCGTCGCCCGTCTCGTGCGCGTGCTGCTCGTCGTGGCGGCGGTCCTCGTCGCCCTCGCGGTCGCCGGCGTGCCGGTCGGACCGGCGCTCGCGGGGCTCGGGGTGGCCGGCATCGCGGTCGCCCTCGCGATGCAGAACATCCTCGAGAACTTCATCGCCGGCCTCATCCTGCTCGCCCGCAAGCCGTTCCGGGCGGGGGACCAGATCGGGTCGAACGACCTCGAGGGCACCGTGGAGGAGATCGACCTGCGCGTGACGCGGCTGCGCAGCTTCGACGGCGAGATGATCCTCATCCCCAACATCGAGGTCTTCCAGAACCCCATCGTGAACTTCACGCGCCAGGGGGCCCGTCGGGCGCACCTGTTCGTCGGCGTGGACTACCGTGACGACCACGACTCCGCGCGGGAGGTCATCCGCGCGGCGGTCGCCCGGGTCGAGGGCGTCCACAACGAGCCGCCGCCGGAGGTCTGGCTCGCCGAGCTCGGCGAGTCGAGCGTGGACTTCGAGCTCGTGTACTGGACCGCGCCGCAGCGCCTCCTCAGCCGCCGCGTGCAGGACCGGGTGCTCGCGGCGGTGAAGACCGCCATCGCCGATGCCGGCATGACGATCCCCTGGCCGATCCGCACCCTCGTCATGGACTCCCGCGTCGAGATCGCCCGGCCCGGGGACGGGTCCCGGTGAACGCCTCCCCCCCGCCTCCCGCGCTCGCCTGGGCGACCCACCGGACCCTGCTCGTCGTCGTCGCCGCGCTCACGCTCGTCGCCGCGGGCGGCATCGCGGCGCTGTGGCCGCGCGGCGACGTGGGGGTCGAGGAGGAACCCGGCGCCGGCCAGACCACCGAGCTCGTCGACGCGGTGCTGCTCGAGGTGACCGAGGTGGAGGACCCCTTCGCGGACGCCTTCGGCCTGCTGCCGGACGCGGTGAACGTCGAGATCACCGCGCGGCTCGAGACGACCGGGGAGGTCGTCACCTTCGAGATGGTCGACGACACGGGCAGCTTGTTCGCCGCTGGACAGCGGGTGCGGCTCGCCGCCATCGAGACGCCCGAGCAGCCGGTCACCTACGCCGTCGCGGACTTCCGCCGGGAACGGCCCCTCGCCCTGCTCGCGGCGCTGTTCTTCGCCGCCGTCCTCGCCTTCGGGCGCTGGCAGGGCCTGCGGGCTCTCATCGGGCTGGGGCTGACGTTCCTGCTCATCATCGGCTTCATCGTCCCCGCGATCCTCGCCGGGCGCTCGCCGGTGGCCGCCGCGCTGTTCGGGGCGCTGGCGATCATGATCGTGACCCTCTACCTCGCGCACGGCTACTCGCGCAAGACGACCGCCGCGGTCGTCGGGACCGCTGCCGCCCTTGCCCTCACCGGCCTGCTCGCGATGGCCTTCGTCGCCGCCGCGTCGATCACCGGCTTCACGAGCGAGAACGCCCGTCTGGCCAACCTCACGGTCGGGGGCCTGAGCCTGCAGGGGCTGCTGCTGGCGGGGATCATCATCGGGGGGCTCGGGGTCCTCGACGACGTGACGATGGCGCAGTCCTCGACGGTCTTCGAGCTCCACAGGGCCAATCCCCGGATCGGCTTCGCCGGCCTGACCCGCGGGGCGCTCAACGTCGGCCGCGACCACATCGCGGCGACCGTCAACACCCTGTTCCTCGCGTACGCGGGGGCGGCGCTGCCGCTGCTCATCCTGTTCGCCACCGGCATCGACGGGTTCTTCGAGATCCTCACCTCCGAGATCGTGGCGGTGGAGGTCGTGCGCACCCTCGTGGGGTCCCTGGGCCTCATCGCCGCCGTGCCGATCACGACGGCGCTGGCGGCCGCCCTGGTCGTCGCCGAGCCCCGGGCGGCCCACAGCGAGGCCCCCGCAACCGGCCACGCCCACGGCCCGCTGCCCGGGCTCGCGGCCGACCCTGTGGGCGAGACGCCGTCGGGACCCGCCGAGGCGGGACTCAAGGAGTCCGCGCCCGAGGACGACGACGAGTGGGTCGTGCGGCTGCGCAGCGCGTACCGGTTGCCGCACGACGCCTCCGCCCATCCCCGCTCGGACGACGAGCCGAGCGACTGACGTGGCCGACCGGCCGCGCCCTCCCACCACTGCCAGCCCCACCGACGGACGCAACCCATGAGATCCGCAGCTGCCGGCGCGCTCGCGTGCGCCCTCCTCCTGTGCTCGTCCGCGGCCGCCCTCGCGTCCGACGACGAGCCGCCGACCTTCCGGGCGTGGTCGACCGGGGACTCGACCGACTACCGGCAGGTCGTCGCCCTCACCTACCCCACGGCGAGGGGGACGACCTACCGCGACGACTACGACGCCCTTCGGGGCGGCGGCACCCGCGTGCACCGCGCGACCGACATCTTCGGCGCGATGGGCGAAAGGGTCTACGCGGCGCAGTCGGGGACGATCGTGTGGATGGCGGGCCAGGACCCGGTGGCCAAGCACCCCACCGCCGGCTACGGCATGCAGATCCGGGGACCCGGCGGGCGGGTGTACGCCTACTACCACCTCGGACCCGACAGCGCCGGCCCATCGAAGGCCCTCGCCCCGGGGCTCGAGAAGGGCGACCGGGTGGAGCGCGGCCAGCATCTCGGCTTCCTCGGCGACTCGGGCAACGCCGCCGGCGGCACACCGCACCTGCACTTCGAGATCCACGACGACCGGGTGACCGACCCGTACGGCTCGAACCGCATCAACCCGTTCCTCTCCCTGCGCGACGCCGAGCACCGCGGTGACTACCCGTCCGCCGGCGGGGTGCGGGTCGGGCCGCCCCTCCCGGGCGAGGGCGCCGGGCCCGATGCCGTGCCCGCGCCGGCACCGGTCGTAGACCGGATCGCGGGCCGGGACCGCGTCGGCACCGCGGTCGCGCTGTCACGCGCCGCGTTCGACGCCGCCGAGCACGTCGTCGTGGCGGCGGCGGGGTCGTTCGCGGACTCCGTGGCGGCCGGTCCCCTCGCCGCGCGCCGCGGCGGACCCGTCCTCACCACCAGGGCGGCCCGGTTGGAGCAGGACGTCGTCGACGAGATCACCCGTCTCGGGGCGACGCGGGTCACGGTCGTCGGCGGGGAGGCCGTCGTGCCGGTGCAGGTCGAGCGCGACCTCGTCGACCGCGCCGGGGTGGCCCCGAGCCGCATCGACCGCCTGAGCGGCGCGAACCGCTACGAGACGGCCGCGGCGATCGCCCGCGCGGTGTGGGCGGGCGGGGGTGTCCGGCGCGCCGGGGTTGCGCTCGGCACGCACCCCGAGGAGGAGCGGGCATGGCCCGACGCGCTCGCGGCCGGCTACCACGGGGCGGTGAGCGGGGCCCCGGTGCTGCTCGTGGCGCCCCATGGTGTGCCCGGGGCGACCGCTGCGGCGCTCGAGGGCGTGGCGGAGGCCACGGTCGTCGGGGGGACCGGCGTCGTCTCCGACGACGTCTTCGCAGACGTCGCCCGACGGGCCGGCGTGGTGCGGCGGCTGGCAGGCCCGGACCGCTACACCACCGCGGCCGCCGTCGCCGAGGACCTCCTCGGGCGCGGGGTGTCGCCCCGACGCATCTGGGCCGCCACCGGGCGCTCCTACGCCGACGCGCTCGCCGCCGCCCCGGCGGTCGCGCGCGCCGGTGAGGTCCTGCTGCTCGTGGACGGCCTCGACGACGGCAAGGACGCGCGCCTCGGGCCCTGGCTGACGGCCCGCGGCGCCGACATCCGTGCCGGCCGGGTCATCGGCGGGGCGGCGGCGGTCACCGAGGACGCCCGCCGGCGCCTCGCCGAGCGCATCGCGTAGCGACCGGAGGGCACGCCCGGCGCTGGTAGCCTCGCCCCGCGATGATCGACATCCGTCTGCTGCGCGAGGACCGCGGCGAGGTCGCCGCGGCCCTGGCGCGCCGCGGGGTGGCCGCGGAGACGCTCGCGCACGCCCGCGCCCTCGACGAGGAGCGGCGCGCGCTCATCACCGCGGGGGACGAGCTGCGTGCCGAGCAGAACGCCCGGTCCCGCGCGATCGGTGGCGCCGCGCCCGACGAGCGGCCCGCGCTGATAGACGCGGTCAAGCAGGTGTCGGCCCGCCTCGACGAGCTCGAGCCCCGGCAGGCCGAGGCCGAGGCGCGCCTCGACGAGGCCCTCGTGCGGATCCCGAACCTTCCTCATCCCGACGCGCCCGACGGCGCCGACGAAACCGACGCCGTGGAGGTCGCCGCCTTCGGTGGCAAGCCGTCGTTCGACTTCCCCGTCCGCGACCACCTCGAGATCGGCGAGGCGCTCGGGCTCATCGACGTGGCGCGCGCGGCGAAGGTGTCGGGCAGCCGGTTCGCCTACCTGCTCGGACAGGCCGTGCTGCTCGAGCTCGCACTCGTGCGCTACGCCCTCGACCGCCTCGTCGCCGCGGGGTTCACGCCGGTCGTCCCGCCGGTGCTCACCCGCGCGGAGCCGCTGTTCGGCACGGCGTTCCTGCCCGGCGGCGCCGAGCAGCTCTACGAGATCCCCAAGGACGACCTCTACCTCGTCGGCACGTCGGAGGTGCCGCTGGCCGGCATGCACCTCGACGAGATCCTGGCGGCCGAGGACCTGCCTGTGCGCTACGCCGGCTTCTCGACCTGCTTCCGCCGGGAGGCGGGCACCTACGGCAAGGACACGCGCGGCATCTTCCGCGTCCACCAGTTCGACAAGGTGGAGATGTTCTCGTTCGTGCTGGCGGAGGACTCCCCGGCCGAGCACCTGCGGATCCTGGAGGTGCAGGAGGCGATCCTGCGCGCCATCGAGGTGCCGTACCGGGTGGTGGACATCGCCATCGGCGACCTCGGCGCCTCGGCGGCCCGCAAGTTCGACTGCGAGGCCTGGATGCCGGCGCAGGAGCGCTACCGCGAGGTCACCTCGTGCTCGAACTGCACCGACTACCAGGCGCGGCGCCTGCGCAGCCGGGTCAAGCGCGAGCGCGCCACCGAGCCGGTGCACACCCTCAACGGCACGGCGGTGGCGGTGGGCCGCACCATCATCGCGATCCTGGAGAACCACCAGCGCGAGGACGGCTCGGTGGAGATCCCGCCGGCGCTGGTGGAGCAGGGGGCCCCGGCGGTCATCCGGCCGCGGTAGCGCGCCGGCCGGCGGCGGCTACTCGTCCAGGCGGACGGCGCCGTTGACGCTGCCGCCGGCGGCCTGCGCGGGATCGATCGCCACCAGCACCACCCGCGTGCCGCGGGTCGCCTCCACGGTGAGCTCCCAGCCGTCGGCCACGACCGAGTCGCCGGTGCGCGGCAGCCGCCCCAGGCGGGTGAACACCAGCCCGCCGACGCTGGTGACCGTGTCGTCGCGCAGCTCCACCCCGTGGTCGGCGAGGTCCTCCAGCGGCACGTGGCCGCGGACGATCAGCCGGCCGTCGGGATGCGCGTCGACGGCCGGCGCGCGGTCGCGCTCGTCGTCGATCTCCCCGACGATCTCCTCGATGACGTCCTCCACCGCGACGACGCCGGCGAAGTCGCCGTACTCGTCCAGCACCACCGCCAGCGACGCCCGCCGCGCCTGCATCTGCCGCAGCAGCTCGTCCACCGGCTGGGTCTCCGGCACGAACGTGGCCGGCGAGCTGAGGTCGCGCACCACGGCGCGCTCGCCCTCCTCCAGCAGGCCGCGCGCGAGCTGGCTGAGGTGCACCACGCCGAGCACCCCGTCGCCGCTCAGGACGGGGAAGCGGCTGTGGCGGGTGGCGAGCGCCGCGGTGAGCGCGGGCCGCACCTCCAGGCCGGCGTCGAGGGTGGTCACCTCGGGCCGCGGGGTCATGATGTCGCGCGCCAGCGTCGCGCCGAGGCCGAAGACGCCCTCGAGCATGTCGGCCTCCTCCGGCTCGATCGCGCCGCCCTCCTCGCTCTGGGCGATCAGGATCTGGAAGTCCTCGGGCGTGGAGGCCATCTCGCTCTCGCTTGCGGGCTCCACGCCGACGGCGCGGACCAGCGCGTTGCCGGCCCCGTTGAGCAGGTGGATGAAGGGGGCGAACAGCCAGCGGAACCACTCCAGCGGCCGGGCGATGCCCATCGCGGTGCCCTCGGCGCGCTGGATGGCGACGCTCTTGGGCGCCAGCTCGCCGACCACCACGTGCAGCACGGTGATGATGGTGAACGCGATGATGATCGCGGTGAGCGTCGCGGCCGCCGCGCCGAGGCCCACGGACTCGAACAGCGGCTGCAGGAGGTGGGCGAACGCCGGCTCGCCGAGCCAGCCGAGGCCGAGGCTGGCGAGCGTGATGCCGAGCTGGCAGGCCGCGAGGTAGCGGTCGATGTGGCGGATCTGCTCGCGGGCGATCTCGGCCGCCGCGCGGCCCTGCTCGGCGAACTGGTCGAGGCGCGTGACGCGCGCCCGGGCGAGCGAGAACTCCGCCGCCACGAAGAAACCGTTGAGCAGCACCAGCAGCAGTGCCGCGGAGAGCTGGACCGCGTTGGTCAACGGCCCGCGGTGGTATGCACGGGCGCCATGTTAGCGCCGCGCCGGCCCGCATGACGGGGCCGGCGCGGCGCGGGGATCACACTCCGGGACCGCCCGTGGACGGCGGGTCGGAGCTCGGGAACGACTCCTCGCCGAACTCGTCCTCGGGCTCCTCGCCGCGCCGCTCGGGCGGCGGCTGGTGGGGCGGCACCCCGGGCTTGCGCTCCGGGTCGCCCGGCTCCTGGCCCTGCGAATCGCGCGGTCGTCGCTCCACGGCGCCTCCTTGGCTGATCGGGGTCATGCCCCGGCACTACCGTGCGCCCGCCGCCGGCAAACGCCCTGCCGGCAGGTGTGCCCGCCGGGGGCGGCGGGTACGGGTGCCGACATGCAGCGATCGCACGCCGCCGCGCGGGCCGGCAC
>DATLGH010000014.1 GCA_035540635.1 Egibacteraceae bacterium
CGCCGCCGGGCTCGCCGGCACCAAGGCGATGGAACAGGTGGCCAGCCGCCTCATGGCCCTGGAGTCCGAAGCCGACCAGCAACGCGAGCAGGCCGTGGGGCCGGGCCCGCCGTTCGTCCTCGCCGCCCGCAACCTCGCCCAGCGCGTCCTCGGCGTCGATCCCGACGAGGACCAGCAGAGCAAGGCCGGCATGATCCTGCACTACGGCGCAGGGCTCGCCTGGGCGCCGCTGTACCAGCAGCTGCGCCGCCGCACCGGCATGGGGCCCGTCGCCGCCGGCCTGGCGACCGGCGCGTCCCAGTCACTGCTGCTCGACGAGGTCGTCACTCCTGCCATCGGCGCGAGCGCCCCCAACCGCGACTATCCCGTGTCCACCCACCTGCGCGGCCTCGCCGCCCACCTGGCCTACGGCCTCGCCATCGCCGCCGTCACCGAGTTCGTCTGGAAGGCCACCGGCGCAGTCACGCGGTAACCACCGCCGCACCCGTCCGGCCGCCTGCCAGACTCCGGTCGTCCCGACCCCGGTCGAAGGCCGCCCCATCGAGCGTCTGCGCGTCATCGAGCACAACCTGGCCCCGCTGGTGGTCATCACGGCCGTGGCTGGCCTGGCGATCCCCGCGGTCGGTGTCTGGCTCAGCGGATGGGTCACGCCGCTGCTGGCGCTGCTCATGCTGTGCGTCAGCCTGACCTTCGACCTCGCCGAGCAGCCTCGACATGCCTGGTTGGCGGCTACCGGTACGGCCGGACGCCGGGGTCCTGCGCGGATGAGGCCTGGGAGTGCGGCGGATCCCACAAGGTCGCGACGGCAGCCGGAACCGCCGTCGTGCGGCGACTATCGGACGTTGTAGACGTGCAGGGGTCGGCACGAATCGGTGAGAAGACCGGGCCGTCGGGCGTGGTGCGCCACCGGGGGTTGTGCGCGATCTCCCAGGAGTGGCCGACGCTTCCATGCCCCCGCCCCCGCTCAGGATCCCATGCGCAGACTGTAGGCAGGAATTGGCATCCACCGCGCCTGTGCTTACGCCGCCGCGTCGGCGACATTGCCTCCCGGCGATCGGAGGCCAGGGGTTGTCGCCGCAGCGGCGTGCAGGCAGGCTGGTCGCCGTGCTGGTGCTGTGGGAGGTACTGACAGAGTTCGCCGCAGCCGTCGCCCGTGGGGACAAGTCCTGGTGGCCCCTTGTTGCCTCATTCGCGGTTGTAGCCGGGGCCGTCGTCGGTGTGCTCTGGCTACTGTAGGTCAGCATCGGGCGTTCCCTCGCGGGTGCCGCCCGCGCTGGTCGGGTTCCGCGACGGAGGCATCAGACGTCGCGGGGACGGGAGGCAGAAGGCAGATAGGACAGGTCTTTGGCGACCAGATGCTTGGGCCTCAACCTAACGAACTGGGTCCCCGCCCAGGGAGGCGCGTCGACGTCGAACCGGTCACGGTCCCAGCTGCTGGGATCCTCACCGAGATATCGGGCCAGTTTGCGTCGCGCCCGGTGTGCATCGTAGGAGTTCAGCTCGGCGCGTCCTCGAGCCAGCACCTGCTTGACATGTCCGCGGGCGAGGTCGCAGGTGTCCACGGTGAGTGCGACACGCGGATCACCCGTGAGTTCGCTGGCCAGACTCGACCACGGCCCGGTAAGCCACCAGAACGACCCGTCTTCCCACAAGTACCAGACCGGCCGCAAGACGGGACCTTGTTGCCCGATGCTGCCCACTCGTGCGGTGAGGGGTTGCGCCAGGAAGTCGTCGACGTCGAAGTCGAAGCGGTCCATGAACATCTCCAGCCCGGAGGGCACCAGGGCCTGCGTGACCCTACTCGACCGCGCTCTACTTCGAGCGGTGGACTCCGAGAGAGCATCGGCAGGCCGAGGCGTTATTCCACGTGGCCAGACGCACTGGCCGATGCGATCCTTCGCCAGCAAGGACCGCGTCGATGGTTACGGTCGACATCCGGCGCTCCCACCCTGGCTCGTGATCTGGAAAAGGGCGAGACATCCCATGGTCCGGGCGCAATGTCGCAGGGTTCGTAGATCCCCGGCTCCCGTACGGTTGGCCGGACCTTCCGGGATGCTCGGCTACGGGGATCTGACGCCCGGTGGCTCCCGGCCGGGGGGCCCCTCACGGGCAGATGGCCGGCAGACGAGTAGAGGGGTGCTGCCCAATGCAGCGGTTACCGAGCGAGCCTGAGGACCGTGGGCCTGATCCTGGGACTGCGCCGTCGCGGCAGTTCGAGGGTGATTTGGCGTCGGGTCGCCAGGGCGTGGGTGGCTGCGCGTCGCCAGTCGCGGTGAGCCTCTGCGCGTTCGAGTCGCTGGACCCGGAGCTGCTCAGGGCCGGCGGGTCCCAGCCGCGGAAACAACAGTCGCGGCGATCCGTCCGCCATGACCTGCGTGAGTGGCGTGCAGGGGTTGCCGGGCGCGTTCGAGGTCGCTGGGGTCGAAGGGTGGCGGGTTGTCGAGAACGGCTTGCTGGCGGGCGTCGAGTTCGGCGAGGGTCTGGTCGTCGAGGTCGTCGAGGTCGCGGAGGCGACGGGCGAGGCAGCGGTCGGCTTGCAGGGAGGCGTGGTCCCAGGCGGCCCGTGCGTCGGCGGGAGCCAGGCGAGCGGTCCCCGTGGACGTGGTGCGGGGGTTGCGCCGAGGACCCCGAGCCGCCAGTGCAGGACAGCGGCGGCGGAGCGGGCGTCACCGATCGGGCGCATCGTGATCGCTTCGTCGACGAGGGCTGCGGGTCGGGCCGGCCGAGGGCAACCTCGCGAGCGCGGCTGATCAGGCTGGGCCACTGCGGATCCTCGGCTGCTGCGCCGAGCCCGCGTGCGGTCAGGGTCTGGTGGAGCCACTGATCGGTGGCGCTGCGGGCGGCGTCCTCGAAGACCGCGCCGAGCTGCGCCAGGGAGGTGATGTCGCGCGGCGAGCCCTCGATGACCTGGTGCGCGGCGAGCCGATCGGGACCCGTGCGCCCGAGGACCCGCGAGAGGACCTTCTCTGGGGGCCGGTAGGTCGTGATGGTCGCGGACGACGTCGCCGTCGGAGTCGACCACGACCCACAGGTGGTTGCCGTTGCGTCGGGCAGGTGATCGTGGACCCGTCGGTGTGGCGGCACACGTCGGCGGCACCATCCGGATATGTCTGGATGACGGTCCACACCGGTTGACGACCCAGCTAGCGCGAGAGGCGCGGCCGATGCGGTCGCCGAACGGGCAGGCGCGCACGCGCCCGCCCTTGCCGAGGACGGTCACCACGTCCAGGTCGAGGTCGACGCGCTCGACGGTCAGCCTGGCGACCTCGGACAGCCGCGCGCCCGTGTCGAACAGCAGCCGCGCGCCCGTGTCGAACAGCATCCGCACGAGCGCGGCGTCACGGCGCCCGACGTACGTCTTGGCCTTCAGGTGTCGAGCACGGCCCGCACCTGGTCGACGCTGAGCACGTCGACCGGCTGCTCGGCACATGTACGCGCATTGTGCCCATGGGCGAGGTGGGCAGCTCTCCCTCGTCGACCAGCCAGTTCAACCACGGCTGCAAACTGCGCTGTACTGCCCCGACCGCAGCCCTCGACATGACGAAACTCCCTCCTCAGAGGGGGTTTGCGCGCCGGGGAGGATTTGAACCCCCGACCTTCTGATCCGTAGTCAGACGCTCTATCCACTGAGCTACCGGCGCGGGCGCGCCCATCGTAGCGTGGCCGGTCGCAGGGTCCAACCGGGGCTAGCGGTGAGGGGCGTAGACGGTAAGAGGCTCGGGGGCCTTCTCGATCGTGAAGGCGGCCGCGCAGTCGAACGGCTCGCCGTCGCGGGTGACCCGCAGCGGCCCGGTCAGCGAGCGGATGCGGACCTCCCGCTGCAGCGACCGCCGGTACACGCGGCTGCGCTCGAGGGTGCCGGTGGCCACGGCGAGCAGAAGGCGGGCGCGCGCCCAGCGCGGCTCGGCATCGACGATGCGCACGTCGAACAGCCCGTCGGCAAGGCGACGGCGCCAGGCGGGGGCGACCCCCGAGCCCTCGTAGCGGCAGTTGCCGACGAAGACCAGCCACGCCGAGCGCTGCTCGCCGTCCATCTCGAGGCGCAGGGGGCTGCGGCCCCGCAGCGCCTGCACGACGGCGAGGAGCATCGCGGGCCACTCCCCCACCCGCCGGCGCAGCCGCGCCCGCTCGTCGACGAGCCGCGGGTACACCCCCATGCAGGCGACGTTGCAGAACGGCCGGCCGTCGACCGTGGCGAGGTCCACGGTCATCCGCTCGCCCGACTCGACCGCCCCGGCGACGTCGGCGACGCCGCCGATGCCGAGGTCGCGGGCGAGGTGGTTGAGCGTGCCCGCCGGCACGACGACGAGCGGGCGGGCGGTGTCGTGCGCGACCGCCGCGGCGGCGTTGACGGACCCGTCGCCGCCGGCGACGCCGAGGGCGCGCGCGGTCGCCGTGTGTGCGCGCAGGACCGCGGTGAGGTCGTCGCCCTCGCCGATCTCGACGACCTGGGCGGCCGGCAGCTGCTCGGCGAGCTCGCCGAGGGGGTCCGGGCCGAGGGCAGGCCCGGCGGCGGGGTTGCCGACCACGACGAGGCCTTCCCCGCGCGGCAGCGGCGCGGGGTCAAGTCGCGCCTCGGGCGGCACCTCCTGCTCCTCGGCCGGCGGGGTGGGCACCCAGAGCCCCCGCGATGCCCAGGCGATGCCGGCCCCGATCGCCGCCCCGGCGAGCACGTCGCCCGGGTAGTGCACCCCGGTGTAGACGCGCGAGGTGGCGACCGCCGCCGCGAGCGCCGCAATGGGGGCCGCGAGGCGCGGCTTCTCGATCGCGACCCCCGTCGCGAACGCCGCTGCCGACGCCGAGTGCCCCGAGGGGAACGACGTGGAGGTGGGCAGGCGCGCGAGTCGGCGAACCTCCGGCACGATGCCGATCGCCGGGCGCGAGCGCCGGGCGAGCAGCTTCGCGGGCAGGTTCACCACCGCGGAGGTCACCGCGAGGACCACGACACCCCGGGCGGCTGCGCGCCGCCCGAACCGACCACCGGCTGCGGCGAGCACGGCTGCGGTAACCATCCACAGCACCGAGTGGTTCGCGGCGCGGCTCAGGCGCGGCAGCACCGCGTCGAGTATCGGAGCGTTGCGGCGCGCGACCCAGCGGAACGCGGCGACGTCGGCGCGCTGGAGGGCAGCCGGTACGCGCCCGCGCAGGCCGGGGCGCATGACGAGCTCGGGCCCCGGGCGGGCTGCGCGACGGCGGGGCACCGCCGCCTCGCTCAGCGCCGCCACACGCGGGCCGGCTCCCGTGGCGGCAGCGGGCGCAGCGTCTCCCACCGGCGCCGCCAGTCGGCCACCTCGGGCCCCGACGGGGAGGGGATGGCGCCCTCGGCGTCGCTGCGCAGCGACGCCCACCAGCCCGCGTCCTCCTCGTGCAGGCCTCGCGCGACCGCCTGGACGAGGCGCACGGTGAGCTCACGGGGCCGCTCGTCGGGGCCCGGGTACACCGGTGGCCCGAACCGCACCGCGAGCGGCGGGCGGCCGGGCCTCGCCCACGACCGGCCGCGCGGCATGGCTGCGTGCGTGCCGCGGATCGCGACGGGCACGGCGGGCACCCCGCGGTCGAGGCACAGCCGCGCGGGGCCGTGGCGGAACGTGCGCAGCCAGCCGTCCGGGGACCGGGTGCCCTCGGGGAACAGCAGCAGGCTCCAGCCGTCGTCGATGAGCTCGCGGGCGGTGGAGGCGGCGCGCTTGCCGCCCCGGCGCTCGACGGGGAAGGCGTTGAAGGCGAGCGCCGTCGCCGCCGCCCGCCAGCGCGCGTCGAAGAAGTAGTCGGCTGCCGCGCCGACCGCCGTGCGTTCCCGCCAGCGCAGCGGCAGGGAGCACAGCACGAGCGGCGCGTCGAGGTGACTCGAGTGGTTGGCGACGAAGATCACCGGGCCGCGCACCTCGTCGAGGCGGTCGAGGCCCTCCACGCGCGGACGGGTCTCGCGCCACACGAGCGGTCGGAGCAGGAACCGCTGCACCCCCTCGCGCGCGACGCAGCCCGCGGTCGTGCGCGCCCAGGCGGTGGGGAACTCCCGCGGCTCGGGTTCGGGCGTCCACGGCTCCGCCGAGCGGGGGGTGAGCGACCGCCGGGTCCAGCGCCACCCGCGGGCCACCTGCTCGATCTCGCGTGCGAGGCTCATCGCGTGTCCCCTCCCGTCATCGCACGTCCGCGAGCGTGAGCGGCGGCGAGTGCAGGTAGGTGATCCGCGGCGAGCGGCCCACCGTGTCGGAGGCCATCTCGAGCGCGTCGGCGAACGTCGACGCGGTCCGGAACCCCATCCGCGCCACCGCCCGCCGGTCCGCGCCGACGAGGATGACGTCGCCGACGTGCTGCAACGCGTGCGCGCCCCAGTACCACATGTAGAACGGGTGGACGCCGTGGTAGGCGTAGGAGTTGCGGTAGAGGTGGATGTACCACGGGTCGGTGGCGTAGCGCTGCTCGAACTTCGTCTCGATCGTCGCGGGGTCGGTCGTCTCCGCGAGGACCTCGTCGAAGAAGTCGACGTAGCTCGGGTGGTGCACCTGGTGGAACTCCCACGGCGTGGGATGGAACAGGACGAGCGTGCCGCCTTCGCGGACCATCGGCTGGCCGCGGTACATGTTGAAGTAGTAGCCGAGCCCGAGGCACATCACGAGGATCGGGTTCATGATCGAGTTCACGTTGTACGGGCAGATGAACGGCAGCCCGAAGACGAGCACGTCGGCCTGCCCGTCGACCTCGACGAGCTGCTGGCGGTGGATCTTGGCGAGCGTGCGCTGGTGGACCGGCTCGGTGGCGCCCGCGTGGACGCCCGTCACCCCGTAGGGGGCGGCGACACGCTGCCAGACCTTGCGGCGCAGGGACGCCGGCGCGAGGTCGTTCGCCCGCTTGGCCGCGAGGTAGCTCGCCTGGTCGCGCAGCGACCACTCCCACTCGCGCTTGTTGAGGAACCCGAACTCCGCGGGGAACGTGTCGTTGTTGAGCGTCGTCTCGATCGTGAAGATCCGCACGCCGCTGTCGGCGAGGAGCTTGCCCATGCGCGCGTACGACGAGTGCATCGCCGAGTTCGGCGGGTCCATGAACGACCTGGAGCGCTGAAGCGTGTGCACGTTGTGGTGGGGGCGCAGGCTGCGGTAGCTCGCGAGGCCCACCGGCACGGACTTGTGGCCACCGCTCATCGGCACGAGGTTGACGTTGACGTAGACGATGAGGTCACTTGACGCCGCCCGGCGGTTGATCTCCACCGTTTCGCCGTGGTCGGTCTCGCCGACGTGGGTCAGCCCGCCGGGATCCTCGGCGTCGTGGTTGCGCAGGTGGTCGGGCCAGAACGAGCGGAACACCCGCTCGCCGAGCATCCGTTTCAGCTCGGCCGGCGTCATGCGGCGGTGCAGCGCGTTCGCGGCGACGAGCTCGACGTCGTCGACGCCCGCGGCGGCGGCGCGCTCGAGCACCGCCTCGATGACGCGTTGGCGCACGTCGGGCGTCACCATCTGCGGCAGGGGGATCGACAGGTCGTCGAAGACGATCGTGAGGCGCATGTCGGCGAACAGCAGCTCGTCGAGCGGCTCGCTGTCGAGCGGGTGATCGAGGGCGTGGCGGATCGCCGCGCCGACGTCGCGGATCCCCGGCAGCGAGTCCGGCGGGTAGAGCACCCGCGTGCCCAGGGGGAAGGACTCGAGCCCGAAGCCCTCGCCACGGTGCACGACGAGCGGCGGGGTGCGCTCGTCGACCTCGAGCACGAAACCAGGTCGGGACATGGGGTGGCTACTCCTCCTGGGGGGCGAAAGCGATCTTCAGCGCGCCGAGGCGCCCTGCGGCGAACGCGTGGTCGATCGCCTCCCGCCAGCGCTGCAGCGGATAGGTGGCGCTGACGACGCCCTCGAGGGGGGCCTCGGCGGCCAGCGTCATCGCGGCGGCGAAGTCCGACCCGCGCCCGGGTGCCTCCCCGGTCGTGGCTGCGGGCTCGTGCTCGGGGGTGTGCGCGTGCCCCGAGGTCCCGCCGGTTGCGTACGCACCGACGAGCTCGAGCTCGCGGAACCACACGGGCGTGAGGTCGGCCCGGGCGGTCGGCAGGCCGGCGAGCACGACCCGCCCGCCGGCGCGCACGGTGCGCAGCGCGAGGTTGAGCCCGCCCGACGCGCCCGTCGCCTCGAACGCGACGTCGGCCCCGCCGAGCAGGTAGTCGCTGCCCCGCTCGGGATGCAGCAGGAACGCCTGGGACGACCGACGCAGCGCCTTCACCGCACGGTCGGGCGCGACCACGTCGGTCGCCCCGAACACGGCGGCGAGCTCACGCTGGCGGTCGTGCTTCGCGACGACGGTGATCTCCGCCGCCTGCGTGAACGCCCGTATCGCGAGCAGCGTGAACAACCCGACGGTGCCGGCGCCGACGACGAGGACGGCGTCGCCCGCGCCGATGCGGGCACGCCGCACGGCGTGGACGGCACAGGCCAGCGGCTCGACGAGCACCGCCCGCTCGTCGGACAGCGAGTCGGGCACCCGGTGCAGCTGCTCGCGGTGGGCGACGAGGCGGCGACTCCATCCCCCGCCGGTGTCCGCGCAGTAGCCCGTCTGCAGCCCCGGGGCCACGTGGCCGACGGTCACGCGGTCGCAGCGCCCCTGCTCGCCGGCGGCGCACGAGCTGCACGGGCCGACGCCCCGCGGCCCGCACGACAGCACGGGGTCGAGCACGACCCGCGTGCCCGCGGCCAGCCCGTCGAGGTCCTCGAGCAGCTCGCCGACCACCTCGTGGCCCGGCACGAAGGGCATCGAGACGAGCGGGGAGAAGTAGAACGACGACTGCCCCGACAGGGTGGCGAGGTCCGAGCCGCAGATGCCGGCAAGGCGTGGGCGCACCCGCGCCCACCCCGGGCCGGGCAGGCGCGGCTCGTCGCGGTTGACGAGCCGCAGCGGCGCGACGGGGCCCGCGAGGGCACCGGGGAGTCGACCCCCGACCGCCTTCGCGGCGAGGTAGCGCGACGTCGACCGGTACAGCTCCAGGGACAGCGTCACACCGGCACCTTCATCCCGGGCAGGGCGAGCCGGGGCGTGCCGCCGGAGTTCGGCCACTCCTCGACCGGCCAGCGCCGGCGGCGCGCGACCCGGTAGAGGCCATGGTCGGGGTTGACGGCCACGGGGTTTCCGACGGCCTCGAGCAGCGGCAGGTCGGAGTGACTGTCACCGTAGGCCCAGCTCGCCGTGAGGTCGTCGCCGGCCGCGCCGGCGCGCCGCCGCAGCCAGGCCGCACGGGCCTCGCCGACCAGCGGGGGCAGGGACAGGTAGCCGGTGTAGACGCCAGCGGGGTCGACGGCGAGGCGGGTGGCGACGACCTCGTCGAACAGCGGGCGCAGCGGCTCGACGAGCGGCTCGAGCGCCCCGGTGACGAGCACCGTGCGATGCCCGACGGCGCGGTGGTGGCGGACCCGGCGCACGGCGGCCGGGGCGGCGCGACGGAGCATGAGGTCGGCGACGTGCTGCTCGACGAGGCGCGCGAGACCCTCGACGGTCGCCCCCTCGTAGTGGCGGTAGAAGGCGCGGAGGAACTCGCCGCGGTCGCGGCGGTCGGCGGCGAGCAGCCCCGGCAGGGCGCGGGCGATCCCGGCGAGTTCGCTGGGCCACGCCCGCTGCGGCAGCTCGGCGAGGCGCAGCCAGACGTAGGACTCGACGACGTTGGACGACAGGATCGTGCCCTCGAGGTCGAAGACGGCGAGCACGCCGTCGCCGCCGCCGGCCGGCTCGGGGCTGCGGGCGCGGCGCGAGCGGGGGCGGTCCTGGCGCAGCGCCGCGCTGACGGCCGGGCAGTGCACGTCCTCGAGGTAGTGGCGCCAGTCGATGTCGCGGGCGTCGAAGCCGAAGGCCTCCTGCTCGCCGGGGGGCAGCGAGCGGTGCAGGGCCGAGGCGGCGTCGTCGGTGTAGCGGACCTCCGCCTCGGTGTAGGAGCCGTAGAGGTCGGCGTAGCGGCGCATGAACTCGACCCGGCGGCGCTCGCGGTGAACCTTCGTGAGCCACTCGCGGGTGCGCGCGGAACGGGGCACGCGCTCGAGGACGCGGTCGGCCACCTCGACGAGCTGCTCCCCGGTGCGCAGCAGCCGCTCGACGCGCACCCGGCCGGGGAAGCGCCACTCCGGTAGTGCGACGGCCCCCCGGTCGCTGTCGGGCAGCGGATCGCGTTCGAAGTAGGCGCGCACATGGTCGTAGAGCTCACGGAAGGCGAGCGGGTTCCGGGCCCCCGACGAGACGTGGTAGTAGGCGGGACGGGCCGGTTCGGGCGGACTGGCGGCCGCGGCGATGAGCGCGTTGGCGACGAAGTCGACCGGGATGATGTCGATGACCCCGTCGGGCACGGCCGGGAACTCGGGCAGGGCGCCCCGGCCGTAGGCGAGGATGATCGGCTCGGCCATCTTGAAGCCCTCGATCCACCCCGGGTAGGGGTGGCGCAGGGCGCTTTCGACGACGGAGGGCCGCACGATCGACAGAGGCAGGCCGCCCTCGGCGGCGAGCTCCTCCACCGCCCGCTCGCCGAGCGCCTTCGTGAGGGTGTAGACGTCGGGCCACCCGAGGCTTGCGGCACGCGCCCGCCCGTAGTCGACGAGGCGCTCGGTGACCTGATCGCGTCGGCGGCGCTCCGCGTCGGTCGCGACCGCCTGCGGGCCGGCGCGCCCGTGCTCCCGGCGCGCCGCCTCCATGCAGCGGTCGAGGACCTCGGGGCGGCGGGAGGCCCGCTCGACGTCGGCGCGGGCAGCGAGCGCGGCGTCGAGCTCCACGCGCCAGTCCGCGTCGTGGTCGAGGCTCGTCTCGTGCACCACCCCCTTGCGGACGCCGGCGACGTAGGCGGTCGACACGTGCACGAGGTGGGCTGCCGGGCTTGACCGCGCGACCGCCTCGTAGAGCCCGATCGCACCGGAGACGTTGACGGTGAACGCCTCGTCGATCGGCGGGTCGAAGCTGACCGTCGCCGCGCAGTGGATGACCGCGGCGAGGTCGGGGGGCAGCTCGGGGGTCTGCGGACCGATGCCGCCCTCGACGACGATGACGCGCTCGTCGAGGGTGCGGGCGACCTCCTCGTCGCCGACCCGCTGCCGCCAGCTCGCGAACGCCGGCTGGTCGAGCAGGCGCTCGAGGCGCTGCCGGCCGCTGCGGCGGGCACGGGGGCGGACGAGCACCGCGACCTCGGTGTCGGGCAGGTCGGCGAGCAGCCGCTCGACAACCGCCTGGCCGATGAACCCCGTCACGCCGGTGACGAGGACCCGCTTTCCCCCGAGCGCCTCCTGGATCACCGCCTTCCTCCTGCCGTGAGCGGTCCCCCGGCAGCCTCGCGGGTGTTGACGCCTGCGTCAATTCCCTGCGCACGTGGGTAGTCTCCCGCGATGCGCATCGGAATCCTCACCGGCGGCGGCGACGTCCCGGGACTCAATCCCTGCATCAAGGCCGTCGTGACCCGCGTGATCGACGACGGGCACGAGGTCGTCGGCATCCGCCGCGGGTGGGCCGGCCTGCTCGAATGCGACCTCGACGACCCCGACACCGTCGCCCGGCACACCGTGCCGCTCGACCGGGGGCGGGTGCGGACCGTCGACCGGAGCGGCGGCACGTTCCTGCACTCGTCGCGGACGAACCCCGCCAAGGTCCGCAAGGACGAGGCCCCCGCGTTCCTGGGGCTCGACGGCGACGGGCCGTGGGACGCAACCGCGCACGTGCTGGCGGTGCTCGACCGCCTGAGGATCGACGCGCTCATCCCCATCGGCGGGGACGACACCCTGTCCTACGCGCTGCGCCTGCACACCGAGGGCGTGCCGGTCGTGGCGATCCCGAAGACCATGGACAACGACGTCCACGGCACCGACTACTGCATCGGCTTCTCGACGGCGATCACCCGCAGCGTCGGGTTCATCCACTCGCTGCGCACCTCCGCCGGCTCCCACGAGCGGCTCGCCGTCGTCGAGCTCTTCGGCCGCTACTCCGGCGAGACCTCCCTGATCGCCGCCTACCTCGCCGGCGTCGACCGCGCCGTCATCAGCGAGGTGCCCTTCGAAATCGAGCGCCTCGCCCGCCTGCTCTGCGGCGACCGCTCCGCCAACCCGTCGAACTACGCGATGTGCACCATCTCCGAAGGCGCACAGATGCTCGGAGGCGAGGTCATGGTCACCGGTCGCGAAGACGCCTACGGCCACCGCAAGCTCGGCGGGATCGGCGCGGTCACCGGCCAGGTCCTCGCGGAGATCACCGGCGAAGGGGTCATCACCCAGCAGCTCGGCTACCTCATGCGGTCCGGGGCGCCCGACTCCCTCGACCTCATGGTGGCGACCAACTACGCGGTCATGGCCGCCGACCTCGCCGTCGAGGGCTCGCGGGGGCGCATGGTCGCGCTGCGCAACGGCACCTACACGAACGTGCCCATCTCGGTCACCGGCGAGGGCGCCAAGCGCGTCGACGTCGACGCGCTGTACGACGTCGACAACTACCGGCCGAAGGTCCGCCACGTCGGCGGCAAGCCGATGTTCCTGTACTGAAGGCCGGCGCCCCGGTTCACCACCGCCTCGGCGGACCCGGCTCAGGTTGCAGCATCGGTCGCGCGTCATGCGACCCAACCCTGCCAGCCGCACCCCGCTCCGCCGCAGCCGCCAGCCCCGGCCGTCCGTGCAGGATCGGCCGCCACGCACGACGCTACGGTGGCCCCCAGTCCCGTCCCCACGAACGCTCTGGACCGCCTGTGCCCGCCGCGCCCACCACCGCCCGCCCCGACCGCCGCCGCGACCGCCTGAGCGGCGCCGCCGCGCGCCACCCCTGTGGCTCATCGCGTTCGGGGTGCTGCTCTACTCGACCGGCCCGGTGTTCGTCGGGGCGTCCGAGGCGTCGGGCCCGGTGTTCAGCTTCTGGCGGCTGTGGATCGGGGCGCCCGTGCTCGGACTGCTCACGGCGCTGCACGTACGGGCGGGCGGGCGCTGGCCGGACCGTCGGGCGTGGCGGTGGGCCGGCTGGGCGGGGCTCGCGTTCGGCGCCCACCAGCTGCTCATGTTCACCGCGATCAAGGCGACGAGCGTCGTCGACGTGTCGCTCATGAACACCCTCGCCCCGATCGTCGTGGCGCTGGCGGCCGTCCCGCTGTTCGGGGAGCGACCGGGCTGGGCCTTCAGGACCTGGACGCTGCTCGCGATGGCCGGGGCAGCGGTCGTCGTGGTCGGCGCGTCCGCCGGACCCGAGGGCGACCCGGTGGGCATGGCCATGGCCATGGGCAACGTCGTCGCGTTCGCGGGCTTCTTCCTGCTGTCGAAACTGGGACGCGACCACCTCGACGTGCTGCCGTTCCTGTTCGGCACGATCGTCGTGGCGGCGCTTGCCGTGAGCGGCTACTGCCTGCTCGCAGGTGAGCCGCTGGGGACGGTGAGCGGGCGCGACCTCGGCCTCGCGGCGGCGACCGGCCTGGGGCCCGGCATCGTCGGGCACTTCGTCATGACGTGGCCGCTGCGTTGGGTGGCGGCCAACGTGCCGCCGGTCATGAAGCTCGCCCAGCCCGTCGTCGCGGGACTCCTCGCCTGGTGGCTGCTCTCCGAGCCGATCGGCGACACGCACCTCCTCGGGGGGCTGCTCACGCTCGTGGGAGTGGCGGGAGCGGTGGCTAGCCGCCCGGTTGCCGGCGACGCGCCCATGCAAGCGCAGCCGGCGGGGTAGCGGCGGAGGCGGAGGGATTCGAACCCTCGAGGGGTGTTAGCCCCAACGTCATTAGCAGTGACGCGCACTAGACCGGACTATGCGACGCCTCCGAGCGGTCCCAGTGTAGCCACGGCCGCAACGCTCCCATCATCCGCCCTCATGCGCCGAGGCCGGGGTCGGGCAGCCATGGCCCGCTGGGCCGGGTCAGCGGGTGAGGTCGTCCAGCAGGACCGGTAGGACCTGTTCCTCGTGGACGGCGTGGCCTGCGCGGTCCATGGCCGGTACGAGGTCGGGGTCCCAGCAGGCCTCGGCCGGTGTGCCGCGCAGCGGCGTGCCGGGCGGGGCAGCCCGGTAGTCGGCGGCGGTCAGGCGCCACGGCCGTGCCCCGTGGCCGGCGATGACGGTGGTGGCGATGCGCAGACCCGCCCAGTCGAAATCGCCGTGGTAGGCCAGGTGCGCCCCGGTCGCGGCGAGACGGTCGAGCAGGAGCCGGGCGGCGGTGCGGACGTGGCCCTCCACGCAAACCAGCGGTGCGCTGGCCGGTCCGAGGCGGTTGGCAGCCGCGGCGACGACGGTGGGGTTCTCGCAGACGTACACCGCGGCCGGGAGCAGGTCCGGCGGGTCGCGCAGCAGCTGGCGTACCGACAGCCGGTAGGGCTCGCCGGCCTCGGCGTGCACGGCCAGTGCCCGGCCCGCGGTGCCCGCGGGACGGGCGGGCAGGTTCAGGGTCAGCACCGGCGCGCTCAGCTCGTCGCACAGCACGCCGGCGCCGGCCCAGGCGTCACGCCGGCCCCGGGCGCCGTCCCATGCCACGCTTCCTCCTACGGCGGCGGCGGCCCGCACGGCCAGCGTGCCGACGGGCGCGCCGGCGTCCAGCGCGTGGCTGTCCCCGGTCGCCTGCGCGGCGAGCTCTGCGAGAGGCGCGCCGGCGGCGGGTAGACGCGCCGCCACCGCGACGGCCTGCTCGAGCAGGCGGCGCCCCCGCGCGGCGTCCCCGCCCGCGAGGCGGCGCACGAGACCGTCGGCGCGCAGGCCGTCGAGCCACTCCCCCAGCGCCGGATCCGCACCGACCCGGTCCCGGGCGTCGTCCCACAGCCGGTCCCACGCCCGTGCGACCGCGATCTGGCGCGCGCGCTCGTCGGGCACCTGCCCGGTCAGCGCCTCCACGGCCTCGGCCAGCCCGCCGGCCAGGCCCGCGTGGCGCACGACGCCGTCGAGGTCGTCCAGGCGCACGGTCAGGGCTCCGCCGCCGCGGGCGGGGCGGCGTCCGAGGAGCCGGTCCACGGCGTCGCGCTGCGCGGTGGTCGGCGCGTGCAGCGTGGCCGTCCCGCGCAGCGTGCCTCCACCGGCCAGCCGCCGGCGGGCCCGCTGGACGAGCCACGCGAGCGCGGGGTCTGCGAGCGCCTCGCGCAGGCGCGGCAGGTCGGCGAGCGCTACCACGGCCCGCCGGCGCCGTCGCGCGCGGCGCCGTTGCCGTCACCGTTCCCGACCGCTGCGGCGGGGGGCGCCGGCCGGTCGTCGCGGACCCGCTCGCGGCCGTTCCACACCCACCGGGTCACCCCGACCGCGTCGATGCCCGGGCGGGTCGCGAGCTGGTAGATCGCCACGCCCGGCAGGGTGGCGTAGCAGCCCCACTCACGCTCGCTGGTCATGACGAAGTCGAGGTCGAACGCGGCGAGCAGCCCCATGCACTTGCTGCGCATGTCCGCGTCGACGCCGACGAACGCCTCGTCGAGCAGGATCAGGCGCGGCGCGGCGGCGTCGGCGCTGCGGTAGTGGGCGGCCGCGGCGGCGAACTGCGGGACGGTCAGCGCGATCGCCTTCTCCCCGCCTGAGCCGGTCCCGTGGGTGCGGCGGGTCAGGCGCTTCCACTGGCCCTCCTGGCGGCGCTCGACCGCGAAGGTGTGCCACGCCCGGTAGTCGAGCGCGGCCGCGAGGTGCTCGGGCCACGTGCCCGTGTCGTTGGCGGCGCGCACCGCGTCGATCTGGTCCTTCAGGAACCCGCCCAGGGCCGCGCGCTCGTCGGGTGACCAGGTGCCGTCGGTGGCGAGCAGGCGCCTGCGGGCGTCGACCAGTCCGGCGGGCCCGTCGTCCACCGGCCGCCACGCGAACCGCAGCACGAGCCCGGTGCTCATCGGGCGGTCGGCCAGCTCGGCGTTCATCTCCGCGACGAGCCGCTCGCCGCCGCGCAGCAGGTCGTGCAGGTGGGTGGACACCTCGCCGATGAGGTGGTTCTCGAGCACCTCCCGCTCGCGCGCGTCGAGCAGCGACCGGCGGTGGGTCACCTCCTCGGACAGGGCGCGGTGCAGCGCCTCCATGGAGCACTGCCGTCCCTGGAAGGGCACCGTCACGACGAGCACGCCGTCCTCGACGGTGGTCGCCGGCTCGTAGCCGTGCGGCAGGAGCGTGTCGGTCAGCGTCTGGATGTGGCGGTGGATGTCGCGCTGGGTGCGCTGCCAGGCCGCGTCGTCGTCGCCCTCGCCGAGCTCGTCGCGGATCCGCCGCGCGCTGCGCACCGCCCGGTCGGCCGACCAGCCCTCGCCGGCGCCCTCGGCGAGGTCGGCGAGCCCGTCGCCGGCCACCGCGAGCAGTCCCGTCGCGGCGAAGGCCGCGAGGGCGTCGATGGCGGTGGCCCGCCGGCCCTCGTCGGCGGCGAGCTGCTCGCCGTGGGTGGCGATCTGGGTCTCGGCGACCTTCGCGGCGGCGGTGGCCTCGGTGCGCTCCTCCCGGCGGTCGTCGGTCTCGGCGCGGATCGCCTCGGCGCGTGCCCGTGCGTCGGCCAGCCGGGCGAGCACCTCGGAGACCGCCGCCCCGACAGTGGCCTCCAGGGCATCGCGTTCGCTCGCGGCGGCTTGCGCCCGCTCGTGGGCGTCCTGGCGCGACGCGGCGCGACGCCGCTCGGCTTCGGCGGCGTCGGCGGCCTGCGCGGCGGTGGCCGCCGCGGACCGCCGGGCCTGCAGGTGCCCCCGCAGCGTGGGCCACAGCGCCGCCACCGCCTGGCGGTACTCCGCGACTGCGGCGAGCAGCGCGGGCAGGTCGTCGAGGCGGTCGGCGAGGCCGAGGTCGGCGGCGGCGGTGTCCCGTTCGCCGGCGGCGCCGTCGAACTCGCGGCGGCGGGTGGCGACGCGCTGCTCGGCCTCGCCGAGGCGGGCGCGCAACCCGTCGACGGCGTGCCAGGCCGCGTCGATGTCGGCCAGGGCGCGGCGCAGCGGCCCGTCGTCGGGTGCGGCGGCGGCCTCCTCCCGGGCGGTGGTCTCGCGCAGGCCCACGCCGGCGAGCTCGGCGTCGATGTCGGCGACGGTCTGCTCGGCCCGGGCGATGTCCGCGGCGAGCACCTCGAGGCGCCGGCGCCGCGCCGCCTCGCGGGCGCCCTCGCCGATGTGCGCCGCGGCGGGCTTGCCCCAGCGGCCGTGAGCGGGCCCGGCCTGCCAGCTTCCGTCGGCGGCGACCCAGACCGGTCCGCCGTCGGTGGCGGCCTGCTTCCGAGCCGCCCCGCCGCCGCCGAGGCCGATGTGGGACAGCACCGCGGCGACGGCGCCCTCGTCGACCGGGGTGTCGCCGACGGCGGGCACGAGCAGCTCGGCGACGCTGGTCGCGGGGGCGGGGCTCGTGCCGGCGGCGAGGACGGTGTCGTGGTCGCCGGCGGCGTCACCGCCGAGCAGCCGTCCGTCGGGGGTCACCCAGGCGTCGAGCAGGCCGGCGGCCTGCAGCGCGGCCTCCAGCCCGGCCCGGTCGGCCTCGCCGACGCCGGGGCGGAAGTCGCACACCCGCCACAGCGGTGCGCCGGGACGGGCGGCCCGGGCGCCCTCGTCGCGGGTGGCCGGCGCCGGCGGGGGCGCGTGGGCGCCGGTGGCCAGCCGGTCGCGCTCGTCGGTGAGCTCGGCGAGCTGCTCGCGCGCGGTGGCCAGGCGGCCGCCGGCGTCGGCGCGCAGCCCGGCCAGCCGGCCGGTCGCGGTGCGGGCCGCGTCGGTCACGGCGGCGGTCAGGGGGCTCGGGCCCTGCGCGGTGCGGCACCACGTGTCGAGCTCCCACGCGACGTCGTCGGCGTCGGCGGGTGCCAGCTCGGCCAGGTCGCGCGCCCAGACGCGGTAGGCGGCGACGACCTCGGTGGTGGCCTCGCCGAGGCGCTGGCGGGCGGCGGTGTGGGCTTCGGTCGCCTCGTCGAGCTGGCCGGCGAGGTCCGTGGCGGACTGCGTGGCCAGCGCCAGCGCCTGGCGGGCGGTGGCGACCGCGGCGTCGAGGGTCTGCACGTGGCGGACCGCCCGCTCGCGGGTCGCGGCGGCCTGCGCAACCGCGCTCGCAGCGGCCTCCAGGGCACGCCCCCCGGCGTCCTCCCCGGGGCCGTCGGGCAGCGCGAGCGACCCGGTCGCGTCACGGTGGGCCTCGGCCAGCCCCGCGGCGCCGGCCGTCTGCGTCGCGTGCGCGGCGGCCTCGGCCACCCCCGTGCGTGAGGCGTCGGCGGCGTCCATCGCCTCGGTGGCGCCACGGTCGCGCTCGGCCCGGGCCTGCCGGGCCTCGGCGAGCTCGCGGTCGGCGCGGTCGGCCGCCACTGCGCGCTCGTCAGCGTCGCGGCGCACGCGGTCGAGGTGCTCGGCCGAGCGCATCTCCGGGCTGTCGGCCAGGGTGCGCACCGCGGCCTCGGCGGCGCGCTCGTCGACGGCGAGCTCCTCGAGGCGGCTGGTGACCGCGGCCAGCGCCTGGCTGGCGGCGCGCTCGTCCGCCTCGGCCTGGCGCAGCTTGCGCATGGTCGTCTCGTAGACGGCGTGCAGGCGGCGCACGCCGGCGCCGCGGCGTGCGGCGGCCAGGCGGGCGTACGTGCGGTACTCGTCGAGGAACGCGCCCGCCCCAGCGCCGGCGGCCACGAACGCGTCGAGGGCCTCGCGGTCGGCCTCCAGGCTGCGGAACGCGTCGGCGACGTCGGCGATCATCTGCGGGGAGACCGGCGGCAGCGCCTCGGACAGGGCGGCGGACAGCTTGCGCTCGTCGAGCTGGCGCGACAGCTGCGGCTGGCGCAGCTGGATGAGCAGGTTCACCAGCGCCTCGTAGCGGTGCTCACCGAGCCCGAACAGCGCCCGGTCGACCGCGCGGCGGTAGGCCGAGGCGGTGGTGAACACCTCGCCGCGCTCGCCGATCTCCTCGGCGAGGCGGGCCCGGGTCAGCGCGTGGCCCTGCTCGCTCTGCAGGTGCAGGTCGGCGCCGACGCGCTGGTCGGTGACGAAGAACCACCGGCCGTGCAGGCCCTTGCCGGCGATGGCGTGCAGCCCCGCGCCGATCGTGAGGTAGCGCGCCTGCCCGTCGTCGTCGACGCGCCCGAACTCGAGCCACGTGTAGCCGAGCCGGTCGCTGTAGGTGCCGAGCAGCAGGTTCCACTCCAGGCGCTTGGCAGGGTCGCCGTCGGGCTCGACGCGGTGCGGGGAGACCTCCCCGTCGAGCAGGAACGGCAGCTGCAGCGCGAGCACCCGCGACTTGCCGGTGCCGTTGTTGCCGCGCAGCAGCAGGTGGCCCTGCTCGTAGCGGAACTCCTCGTGGTCGTAGCGGTAGAGGTTCAGCAGGCCGCCGCGCAGCGGCTGCCAGCGCTCCCGCTGCGCCGCCGGCAGGGCGGGGGCGTGCCCGTTGGTCGTGGCGAGCGTGGTCACAGCAGCTGCTCCTCGGGTGGACTCTGCAGGGCGTAGCGGGCGATGGCTGCGCGGGGCACGACGCCGTCGGGGGTGCGGCGCACGAGCGCGAGCGCCTCGAGGCGGTCGAGGGTGGCCTCGGCCAGCGCCACGTCGGCGCCGGGCTCGGTGACCGCCTTGCGCCAGTGGGCCTTGTGGCGGGCGATCAAGCGGGCGGTGTGGCGGTGCAGCGCGGCGGGCGCGACGGGGGTGTCGGGGTGGCGGCGGGCGTGGGCGGCGAGGTGCTCGGCGAGCAGGAGCGTGAGGTGGCCGTCGGTGCCCTCCTCGGGCAGGCCCAGGTCGGTGGCGTCGCCGCGCTCGTCGACCAGGGCGATGCCCTCGGCGCGCACCTCGGGCACGAGGCCGGTCGCGTCGGCGATCTCGGTGAGCAGCCGCCCGCGCTGGCGGTGCAGGTAGTCGAGCGTGTCGGCGTCGAGGTCGTCGTAGTACACGACCGGGTCGTCGAGCAGCCGGCGCACGAGGTGGGTGCGCCGGGCGCGGTTGCGCCCGGCGTCGGTGTCGGGCAGCGGCTCGGCCACGATCGCGGCCAGCCGCTCCTCGAAGGTGCCCGCCTCGACCGTGGAGGGCCCGCGGCGCACGGCCAGCAGCCCGGCGAGGGCGGGCCGGTTGATCGTGTAGAGCACGTCGCCGCGCTCTGCGAGGTAGGCCTCCTCGTCGCCGGTGACGCGCACGAGCACCCGCAGGTCCAGCAGCAGGCGCACGACCGCGACGAGGTCGCGGCGCTGGTCGCGGCCGGTCAGGTCGAAGCGGTAGCCGGCGGCGGCGAGGTCCGCGTCGCCGGCGACCAGGGCCATGATCTCGTCCGCGAGCTTGCCGAGGGCGGTCTGGCGCTCGGTGCGCTCGAGCACGGCCAGCGCGAGGCACGCCAGGGCGTAGCGGCGGCGCGGGAACGGAGGGTCGCCGCGGCGGGCGCGGGCCGGGCGCGTCGCGTCGCCGAGGTCGGCGGGGGTCTTGCGCAGGCGCGCGGCCTCGGAGTCCACACGCAGGCTCCAACCCGGATGGCGGGCGAACCACTCCCGCAGCCACCCCGCGTGGCGGCGCACGAGCCCGAACTCGGCGGCCTGTGGCCCGTCCGCGGCCAGCAGCGGGCTGGCCAGCAGCGCACGCAACGCGCGGCGGCGCTCGTCGAGGACCGCGGCGTCGATGCGGGCGCCGAGAGCAGCGGGTGCGGGGGATCGGGTCATGCGCTGGCCCCCACCGGCTCGCGCACGGCCCGCGCGGCGAACGCGTCGCGGATCGTGACGAGGTGCTCGGGGCCGACCAGGCGCCCGGCGCTCGTGGCGATGGTCGCGGTGCCGGCCGCCGGCACGAGGATGATGACGAGGGTCCCGTCGGTCGAGGTCGTCTCGACGGCGTCACCCGGCCTGACCTTGGCCGCCAGGGCCTCGCCGAGCAGGTCCAGGAAGAGGTCGAACTCGCAGGGGTCGAGGTCGCCGAGGTCGGACAGCAGCGTCGGCCGGCCGGTGGCCAGGCGCCGGCGCGCGGCCTCGATCTGCGCGGCCTCGGCCTCGATGGTGGCGGCGATCAACGCCTTGCCGGCGCTGCGGTCCACGACGTCGGCGGGCCGGCCCCGCTTGGCGTGGCGCCCGGAGCGGCGCAGCCGCGGCGACAGGCGCAGGGGCGGCGCGGTCAACCAGCTGGTCTGGGGGGACACGGGGTCGGCGTCGCGCTCGTCGAGGGTGTCGGCGTTGACCTGCAGGTGGCGCGCGGGGGTGAGCGCGAACGCCGCCCGCCACAGGCGGTGGGCGTCGGCGTCGTTGTCGGCCTCGGCGAACCAGCGGGCCAAGGCGCGCAGGTCGGTGAACCGGTCGGTGCGCGTGACCCGCCGGTCGTTGATGGACGCCACGGCCTGCAGGAGCGCGGGGATGGCCGAGCGCGCCCGGGCACGCAGCACCTCGGCCTGCGACGGTGCCGCGCCGCTGCCGATGAACCAGGCCCGCAACCCCGCCCAGCGGCCGCGCCAGCGCTCGACGGCCTCCTCGGCGTCGGCGTCGGTCGGGGCCAGGGCGTCGGCGAGGTCGCGGCGCGCCGCCGCGGTGAGCAGATCCCCGGCGCCGGCGCGCTCGACGCGCTCGATGTGGTCGACGATGTCAGCGGTGGCCATGACGAGCTGGCCGATGAAGCGCTCAAGGTAGTCGATCAGGGTGTCCTTGTAGGCGACGAAGGTCGCCACGTCCACGCCGTGCAGGTCGATGGTGCGCTGCAACCCGGCGATGAACGTCTGCGCCTTCGCGGTCAGCTCGTCGAAGCGGGTCCGCAGCGTCGTCAGGATCCGGTGGACCTTGGCGTCGTCGGGCTCGCCGGCCTCCGCGAGGGCGGCGAGCTCGCCGAGCAGCTCGCGGATGTCGCCGAGGGCGGCGGCCTGCAGCTCGCCGGACTCCGCGACCGCGTCGTGGTAGGTGGCCAGCGCCCGCTCGGCGGCCTCCCCCTCGACGGTCAGCTGGTAGAGGTAGCGGGTGCGGTAGAACTCCTCGACGGTGGCGACCTCGGCGGTGTCGGTGTCCTTGCGCAGGTTGCCCCACTCGCAGAGCTGCAGCAGGCACGTCTCCACCTCGGCCTCGGTCAGCGGTGCGTCGTCGTACAGCGCGCGGGCGACGTCGGCGGGGCGCAGGTGCAGGGCGAAGCGTTCCTTCGCGACGGTGAAGACCCGCATGACCGCCCGGTAGGCCGGGGCCTTGTCGGCGGTGACGTGCGCGAAGGCCGCCAGCCGCCCGTCCTCGCGCTCCCCGGTCATGGTCACTCCCTCGTTCTCTGGTGCCGTACGTGCCAGCGGCGGGACATCCGACGGACAGCCACGCCGACACTGTAGGGTGTAGTTACAGGGATGTAAAGGAGACATCGTGGGGACCGTGATCGGAGCCGGCGGGGCCGCGCTGCTCCTCGGCGAGCTCGTGGCGAGCGGCGTGGTCGACGGCGCCGACATCGCCCGAGCGGTTTGCACGACGCCCCGCAGCGTCGCCCGCTGGCGTGCCGGCGCGAGCACGCCGCGCCGTGACCTGGAGGAGCGCCTGCTGGAGCTCGCCGCGGTCATCGACGCGCTGCGCGCCACCGTCGGCGACGCCGGCCGGGCCCGCATGTGGCTGCGCCGCCCCCACCCCCGCCTCGACCTCGACAAGCCCCTGGAGCGCATCGCCGCCGGCGGCTACCGCGACGTGGTGGCGCTGGCGGGCACGGCCGCGCCGTGACCCCAGGGTGGTCGGCCCCACCTGCTGTGGGCGTTCCCTGGGAGTGGGAGTCGGACGCCCTATGCACCGGGCGGTAGGATCAACGGTATGGCGAAGAGGAAGATATCCGCGACCCTGTCGCCCGAGCTGATCCGGCAGGCGCAGGCTCTCACCGGCGGCGGCAACCTGTCAGAGGTGCTGGAGCAGGGCCTGTCCGCGCTCATCGACCGGGAGCTCGAACGCCGCTGGCTCGCCGGTTACCAGCAGCAGCCACCAGCGGAGGATGTGCCCGACGACGTCCCGGTCGACTTGCGTGAGGTGCCGTGGGCCCCCCGGCGGTGAGCGCCGCGCGGCCCCACCGGGGCGAGCTGTGGTGGGCCGACGTCCCCGGAGACAAGGTCCGGCCCGTCCTCGTCCTCACGCGAGAACGGTTCATCGAACGGCTGCACTCGGTGCTGGTCGCCCCGGTGACGACGACGGTGCGCGGGATCCCCACCGAGGTGCCGCTCGGCGCCGGCGAGGGGCTGCCCCAAGCCTGCGCGGCCAACTTCGACAACCTGTTCACGCTCCGGCGTGACCGGCTCCGAGACCCGATCGGCCAGCTGACCGGGCAGCAACTCGAAGACGTGTGCCGCGCATACCGGTTCACTGCCGGCTGTTGAGCGGCCACCGCAGCCTGCTGGCCCGGTAGGCCCGGCCGCGGCGCGCGGCGGGGTGCTTCACCCGGCCGCGGGGGCGGCGGGGTGCTCCGTCGAGGACGGTCAGCCAACCGGCGGCGTGTGGATTGCGCCGGCGGTCACGTCGAGCCTGGCGAGATCCGCGGCAGCCTGCCCCGCGACCCATCCTCCGGCGTTGCTCACCGTCCGCGCCTGCTGGACGACCTCGGGGAAGGCGGCCCGCTGTGCGGCGCGCAGCCGGTCGTCACGCGCGGCGAGCACGGGCAGAAGCCGGTCGGCGTCGGCGCTGCCGGCGACCTGCCCGTCGGTGGCGTCCCGCAGCCGCTGGCTGATGCGGTGGGCGAAGCCGAGCAGGAAGGCACGCCGGAACGAGCGGGTGCGGGAACGGCCGGCCGCGTCTCGGTGGGAGCCGAGACGGGCCATGGCGCTCGTCGCCTGTGCAAGGAGCGACGCGGCGAGCAGCTCGACCGCGTCGAGGTCGTGGTCGTAGCCGAACGCGGTCACCCATCCGCAGTCGGGGCTGTAGACCACCCGGCAGCGGTTCGCCCCGGCGATCTGGGTGAGCAGCGAGGCCTTGGCGTCGGCGTAGGGGTCCTCCACGGGGATGCGGCGCGCCGACGGCTCCCCGACGTCGTCGCCGGTGTGCAGCAGCGCCTCGTCGATGGCGTGACGGGCGATGAGCTCCTGGGCCTTGGCCGTGAGCGCCTCCGCCTCCTCGTCGAACTCCGTCGACTCGGCCTTGGCGAGCAGGGAGCGCACCCGCGCGAGCATCCGCTCGTCGAGCCCCCGCGTCTGGCCGAGCGCCCCGTTGGCGCCGCCCCACGGCTGGCCGGGGGCAGGCACCGTCGGGGGCAGCCCCGGCAGCCGTGACAGCAGGCCGAGCACCGCGACGGCCACGCGCAGCCCGCCGGCGCCGCTCGCCACCGCGTCGCTCCGACGGGCGCAATCCTCCAGGACCGCCAGCTGCTCGCTCCACCGCGGGTGCAGCTGCTGGCCCAGCTCCCCGTGCCGCCGGCCGTCGGCCACGACCAGACCGGCGACCGTGTCGGCGTGGCCAACTCCGAGGCGGCGCGCCGTGACGCGCACGACGTCGGCCGGCGTCCACCCCCGCTGCCACAGCGCGGCGACCGCCTCGCGCAGGCACCCGTGCACGGCGGTGACCGCGGGCTGGCCACGCGCGGCCAGCTCGGCGAGCAGCGCCTCGTGCGCGTGCGCGTCACTGTCCGCCGACCACGCCGCCGCCCACAGCACGTCCACCAGGGACGGGGGCGGTGGCGGGTGCTGGCGGGGCTCCCCGCCTGCACCGGGGGGCCGGGTCGGCCCCGCCGCTCGGCCGTGGCGCTGCCGGCGCTTCTTCGCCGCCCGTCGCTGCTTGTTCTGCTTGCCCATGGGCAGCAGTGTCGCCCCTGCCGGTCTCCTGCGGCCGCATTTCGCGCGGCCTGTGACGACCGGCCTGTGGCGAGCCGTAGCTCGGCCCGGCGAGAGGGCCTCTCAGCCGGCCTACACTCGGGTCACGGAGGTGTGGCCGAGTCTGGTTGAAGGCGCCGGTCTTGAAAACCGGTAGACGGTTCTGCCGTCTCGTGGGTTCGAATCCCACCGCCTCCGCGCTGACCAGGGAACGCTACCTCAGGGGATGTCCTGGCTTCTCCCATGGGAGCGCCGCGGGCAACATTCTGGCAACATCCCGCGCGCGCTCGGCTCCGCGAGATGGTCCGTCCGTCGTCGGTGGGTGCGTGCACCGGTGACGGGGCGGGGGCGGCGCGATCATCGCCGGCCTCTTCCTCCGCCGCTTCACCCGGGGCGTGGCCTGGGGCGCACCTGACATCGCCGGTCCGGCGTTCCTTCCCGAAGAGGCTTGCCAGTGGGCACCTGCCGGCGGGCGCGACCGGCTTCGGGGTCCACACCTTGCTCGCCTGGCTCGAGCGTCGCGCGGTCTAGAGTGTGGGGCATCGTGGCGGCCCAGTTGCCGAGGCGTTCGATGGTGGGCTCAGCGCGGTAGCCGTGGGGCAGGTCCAGCACGATCTGGGTTCGTGAGATGCATCACTCGACCGCCACCGCGTGGGCCAGCAGGATGAGCTCACGTCTGCTCCGCAACCCGGCCTTGCGGAGAAGGTTGCGCACATGCGTACGCGAGGTCGCCGGCGAAACCCCGATCTGCGCAGCGATCTCCTCATCCGTGGTCCACCCACCACCGATCAACGCGAGCACCTCAAGCTCCCGTGGGGTAAGCCGCAGCTCATCCAGGCCCTTTGGCAGGGCCACGCGGTCGGTCAACCCCGCGACCATGCGATCCACTCGCCCCAGCGACCTTCGCACGCGATACACCAGCGCGAAGCCAGCACCGGCCAGCCCCGTCGCAGCCATGGATTTCACCAGTTGCAGGTCCGCCAGCAGCAAATCGCCTACACCGGGAGAGATGACCTCCAGCCGGTAGGCCTGCAGCGCCAAGCGCTGCACTGACCCGAGCACGAACGCCGCGCACACCACCGCCACGAGTAGCCCGAGCTGCCGCAGCGGCGCAGAGGCGCAACGCATCCACTGGACGATGCCCCACGAACCCAGCAAGACGAACAACATCATGTTCAATACGAGCCAAGCGAGGATCACCACATCGACGATGTTCACTTCTTGTCGCCCTTCCGCACGCCCCGAGATTTCCAGATACTAGCGAGCGACGGGGCGAGCGTACTTGCAGGCGACGGGCCCCCGACCATCCCACCCGACCAATGGGGTGCGTTTCGTCCCCCGGTTAGGGGGCTCTACCTGCTCAGAGGTACGGAGTTCCCCCTAGCCGCGTAACGATTCCCGCCCCCGGAAGTATGGACAACAAGATCCCGACCCCAGATGGTGACACCTTGGTCCCTCGGGGGGCCATGGGATATTCAGTCCTATCCAGCGCGACCCCGCCAAAAGGAAGGGGTGCTACCGCTCCTCACTGGGACACGATGCCCCCCAAGTCGATAGCAGCACTTGCCTCGGACATAAGACACACAGCTCGGAAGTAGAGCAGGCACCCAGTCAAAGCACATAATCAGCGGACCATGAAGGAGGCTTGAAGTGATCCTACGCTCATGGAACCCTAGTTTGCGATCGGCCGTCGTCGTGACCGTGGCTCTAACTGTGGTTGCTGTTATGACACCGCCACCGGCAGGGGCAAGAAGGGACCAGACACCCCTTGAGTCTCTCACCAGTCGCCAGCCCTCACAGGTCATCCAATGGGGGAAACAACAAGATCGTGGTACGCGCGGACAAACTACCTCAGGAGGAGCTACCGCTGGCCGAGGAGCTTGTGGCGGGCCTAAATGAAGCGCGGCGCGTCGGGCATATCTTGATAGCGCGCAGTTTCGTTGTGACCGCGACGCAGGCAGGAATCGAGGATCTTAAAACGCAAATGAATGTCACTTCGTATGATTGTGTCGCGCTGGCGGATATCGCAGTCGACTGGCGGGGGTTCCGAGCGGAAGCCCAACCAACATGTACCGACGAGGAGTTCCAAGAGCGGCATCGGGCAGCGCAGCTCCCGAGCGCAAACGACGACGCTATAATAGTGCCGATGAGTCACACGAGCCCAGGCCCGATCCATGTGTCCGAGAACTTCAATTGCTTCCTCTCCGTCGTCGGTCTTGCGCTTGCGGTCGTCGCAATAGTGGCTCTCATGTCGAACCCAGTTACCGGCTTTTGGGGATGGGTTGCATGGTCAGTCACCGGCGCATCGTCATTCGCCGCATGGACAGGCTTCGTCCTCAACTGTACTGGCATACGTGCTGTGAACCAGCGCGTCAGGACCAGTTCGGGCAACCGCGACTATGCCTGCCACTTCCACTACTATAGCAATTACAGGTACTCACCCCGCTATAATCGCTACGTCCCTACGTATGTACGCTATTACTGTTGATTCTGGAGGGCGGAAGGGAGCATCATGATAAGGCCGTGGGGTTTACGTCACCTTCTTGCTGGCGTTACGCTATTCCTCGGAACCGGGGCGTTAGCCATTACAACTGCCGCGTTCTCAACCGACGACAGGAATTGGTTGTTCGCGGCCAGCGCGCTGCTGACTCTTGCCGCTGTTGTGGGGCTGACTGCAGCGGTCACCGCCCGGCCGCCTCAGTTGAGGAGGGCTCCCGGAACGGAAGAATCGGCGCCTCCAGTGTTAACAATTATAGCTCTGTCGGCCGTGATAAGCGGTACCACTGTGTTGGCTGCCGGACTGTGGTTGTTGGCGGTGGCATGCTACGTGGCTGCCGGTGCATGCTTGGTTGGGGTTCTCAAGGATACTTTGGGACGCTCATCAGCTGAATAAGTGACATGCTAGCGTTCTAACAGAGGCGGGGCCCTTGGCGGTCCCCGCCTCATGTCTTCAACTACGCAATGCACGCCGACGGGTCGAGGACGTAGCGGCAGGTCTCCCAGCGGCCGGAGTCGACCTCGCGGGACTCCTCCTGGAACACGAACCCGTGCTCGCGCAGTCGGCCCGGGTGCTTGGTGACGGTGTTCTTGCTCAGGCCGAGGTTGGCGGCGATGCGCCGCACGCTCGTCTCGGCGACCAGACGCCCGCGGTCGTCGATGCGCGCGTCCAGGGCGATGTCCTCAAGGATCCCCCAGGCCATCAGGCCGACGGCACGCTTCATCGCGCGGCTGGACAAAAAGGACCTTCGCGAACGGCTCGGCGCGTGCGACGATCCGGCCGTCGGACAGCACCCGTCCGACCTCCCGGCCGAACGCCAGGACGTCGCGCGCTTCCCGCGGCTCGGGGTCCGACTGGGGCCCCGCGGCGGCCATCAGGCCGCCCTCCCCGCGGGCGCGGGATCACTCCTGGCGGTCTGGGGGACGCGACGGCTGGCAACGGGCTGCAACGTGCGTTCGACGACAGGCTGGGATTCGGCAGGTCCGGTCAGGACTGGCGAGGCACGAAAAGCCAGGGCAGCGACACGAAGAGGGGAAGCGCCGCAAGGGAGGGGACAGGCCGCAGAGGGCTTGAAAACCGGTAGGCGGTTCCGCCGTCTCGTGGGTTCGAATCCCACCGCCTCCGCGCTGACCAGCGGGAACGTCCCCTTGGGGTCTGCCCCGGCTTTCTCCCATGGGAGCGTGGCGGGCGCCTGGCGCTGCCTTGACCTCGACCGGGCGTCCCTGCGCGTCTCGCTCACGCTCGGCATCGTCGACGGCAAGGGACGACCGTAGAGGCGGTCGGCCTTGACGTAGGTGAGGAAGGTGGACAGCTTGCTCGACCGTCCAGACGCCGGTGCGGGCCTTCGGCGCGGACGGCGCCTCGACGAGGGCGGCCGCGGTTGCGCGCTACCCGTCCCGCTTGACCGCGTCGGCCAGGGCCTTGTGCAGGGCCCGATGCACGTTCAGGACGGTCTTCGCCGACAGCGGCTGGGGCGGTCCTGGCGCCGGCGGTCTCCGGCTCGTCGTAGAGGCGGTTGAGGTCCGGGGGTCGAGCCGCTGCAAGGGGACGCTGCCGATGCGTGGGACGACGTAGGTGTTCATGATGTCGCGGTAGCCGACCCAGGCGCTCAAGGAGACCTGGCCGCGGTGGCTTGGTCGACGAGCCGGACGCCGCGCAGGTCGATCGGCTGCGCGAGGCCAACGCCCGGCTGCGGGACGTCATCGACCGGCAGGCCGGCGAGCTGGACGAGGCGCGGCGGGACAACCAAGCTTTGCGGGCCAAGGTCGACGAGCTGTCCGTGAAGCTCAAAGAGCTGGCCGCGCGGCTGGGCCGCAACGCGAAGAACTCGTCGGTGCCGCCCTCGTCGGAGGGGCTGGCCAAGAAGCCCGCAACGCCGCGCAAGCGCGGCGGGCGGCGGGGCAAGCAGCCGGGGTCGCCGGGGCGCATCTGGCGCAGGTCGCCGACCCCGACCGGGGTCGTGGAGCACACGCCGGCGGCGTGCGCAGGGTGCGGCGGGGACCTGGCCCGGGCGGCGGTGGTTAGCGGCGCGCCGGCAGGTGTTCGACCTGCCCGAGATCGGTTTGGAGGTGGTCGAGCACCGCGCGCAGCGGCGCCGCCGGGGTGCTGCCCGCCTTCGCCGGCACCGCCGTGCACGACCGCTGGTCACCGTACTTCTCCTACCCGGCCGGCCACGCGTTGTGCGGCGCGCACCTGGTGCGTGAGCTGACCGCCGCCGCCCAGACCGGCGCCGACCAGGACTGGGCCACCCACGTAAGCCCGCCTAGTCGCCGCGGCGCATCGGCACGCCGAGGCAAGCACCTCGAGGACACCAAGCTGCGCCGGTCGTCCTCCGCCCTGGTCACACCTTTTGCCGGAGTGTGCGATAACTATGCGGCGGCCAATCCGAACCGCTGCCGCCTCGAAGCCTGGGGCGGTCGCTGCCTCCAGCAGCTGAAAGTTGACCGCCGTGGGCGGCGAGGCGGTCGCGCCCGCGGCGACTCACCAGCGGGCGCCGAAGACGCGGCCGGGCACCGGCACCGCTGCAGGGTCCCCGCCGTCGTCCAGCCGGAGCAGCGTGCCGTCGCTCATGGTGAGCAAGAGATGGCGTCCCGTCTCGTCGGCGTCGATCGCGGCCGGCACGTCCGGCAGGCGAATGGATTCAGCGACCGGCTCGAGCGTGTCGAGGTCGAGCGTGACGAGGCGGACCTCGCCTGCCTCAAGGTCGCAGCAAGTCTCCACCACGCTGAGGACCCCGTCGGCGCGGAAGACGGGGAGGCGCCAGGAGGCGGCCGCATCGGCGGGCTGCAGCCGGCGGGCATCGACGAAGCGGCCTCCCGGTGTCGAGGGGTCGACCACTCGCAGTTCGACGCCGTCCTCGTAGACGACGTGGAAGGCGAGACGGTCGCCGCCGGGTGACCAGGACAACGAACCGGGGACGACCAGCAGCTCGGGGTCGCTCGCCTCGCGCCAAATGGTCTCTTCTCCGCTCGTGAGGTCACGCACGACGACTTGCGGGTCGGCACCGCATCCCCCGGGAACCGCGTAGGCGAGGAATCGCCCGTCGGGACTCACGCTCGGAGCGGTGCCCGACGCCACCGGCGTCTGCCCGCGGCGTGCGACGTCCACGGCGACGATCTCGTGCAGGCAAGCCGTGACGATCCGCGAGACGTAGACGACCCCCTCAGAGGAGCGGTCCTGGGCGGTTGCCCCCTCCCCCACCTCCGTGTCGTCGAGGAGCACCTCGCGGATCGCCCCCGTGCGCGCGTCGACGGTGAACACCCCGCTGCCGGGCGCGTCGTCGCGCCAAACGTGCGCCATGAGCGTGCCGGGCGGCTCGCCGTCGGCCTTGGGAGCGTGCACCGGCTCACCATCCGGCGGCGGCTCGGGCAGGCGCTCGAGCGGGGCGAGCCAAACGGCGGCGTTGCGGTCCGGGGGTTGTCCGGCGTGGCCGACGACGACCACGCGGTCGGCTGCGAGGACCGCCCCTGTTGCGGCGCTCGGTCCGTCATCGCGGGACTCGACGTCGGCACGGTCCCACCTTGCGCCGCTCGCATCGCCGACCCACACGGCCGCGCGCTCCCCGTCGGAGCCGACGGCGATGAGGCGTTGCCCGTCCGTGAACACGCTGCTGACCGACTGGGGCCCTGGACCTGCGAGGGCTTCGTGGGTCGCGGCCGTCCAGTGGCGGCCGTCGGCCGACCACCACATCCCCGCGTCGCCGTCCTCGGGCGCCGTGGTGCCGTAGGCGAGCAGACGATCGTCGATGGCGGTGATTCCGAAGAGGAGCGCACCGGATTGCAGACCGGTCACCGGCAGGGCCTCCCATGCCGCGCCGTCAGTCGACTCCCACACGGCATGACGGCCACCGACTTGGCCGACCGCGAGGAGCCCCGCGCCCGACCGCGTCACGCCCCGCATGCTGCTGTCGGCATCGGTCGTGGGCAGCGTCAGCTCGCTACGACGCCACACGCCGCGGGGATCCCCGCCGGCCCATGCCGCGGCAGTGGTGCGCGTGTCCTCGTCGCCGTCCCCGGGACGCAGCGTGAAGCCGACCGCGACGGGCCCCGCCGGCCCGTCGGACACGGCGACCTGTTGCGCGCCGGTCTCACCGGGTAGCACCGTCAGCCCGAGGTCGGCGTGGGCCCACGTTTCGCCGTCGACACTCGTCCACACCGACCCGGTGGCGCCGGCCTGGCCGACCGCGACGAACTCGTCTCCGGAGACCGTCACGTCGAGCATGCCACCGTGCGCGAGCACGCCTCCGGCGTCCGGCGGGCGGGTCCACGTGGCCCCGCCATCGTCGGACAGCCAAACGCCCGGGGATCCACCTGCTGCCCCGACGGCGACGATGCGTCCCCCGAGCACGGCCGCGCTTTCCATGGTGTCCATGCCGGCACGCCCGAGTTGGGGGTCGAGGACGCGGACGAACGTGAGGCCAGGTTCCGACGGTCCTCCCAACCGCACGTCGGGGGGGATGAAGTCGCGGCCCACGACGAAGGCGACGGCCAGCAGGACGATCCCGCTCATGGCCGTGACCGCGGACCGGCGGGGTGCGCTGGCCCGGCGTCGGACGGCCGGCAGCGTACGCTGAGGGTCAACGGGCGCGACGGACTCGTCGAGCGCGTGGCTGGCCGCTCGGGCCTGGGTATCGATGTTCATTCCGCAGCCTCCGCCGTGCGCAAGGTGCGCGCGAGCCGCTTACGAGCGCGCCGCAGGTCCGATTTCACGGTGTTCTCGGGCCTGCCGAGGGTCTGCGCGATCTCCAGGACGGAAAGATCAGCGACGTAGCGCAGCGCCACCACTTGAGGAAGCGCCCCCGGTAAGGCACGCACGGCCGTCCAGAAGGCCGCCGCCTCAGCCGGGATGGGATCTGCTTCCGGGGGCCTGCGGAGCGCCAACCGCGCCATCGCCTTGGCCTCCGAGGCCCTGCGGCGAAACATCGACCGGGCGAGGTTGGCGGCCACGGCTCGCACCCACGCGTCCGGCCGTTCGTAGCCAGCTACTTCGTCCCAACGCCGGTACGCGCGGGCGAACGCCTCCTGTGCGAGGTCCTCGGCGACCGCGGGGCTGCCGGTCATGGCGAGGGCGACCTTGAGGACCGCACGATAGTTGCGAGCGTAGAAATCGGCGAACGAACTGCGCTCCAGCCCGGCTGCGCTGGGCACCTCTCCCGCCACGGCTCCTGGCACGCCCCCCCTCCTTCTTCCGCCTGCCCACTGAACGCCCGACGACCCCGAGAGGTTGCAGGTCTCTTGTGGCCCATAACATTCCTTGAAGGAGCCATGAGGGCGTGCCAGCCTGGGCGAAGCTGCGCCGCCTCGCTGCCTCCCAGCACTGCACTTGTCGGGGCGGGCCGCGCCGTGTTGTTGGCGTCGGCGTAGGTTTCCCTAACCCGACGAGGTTGCTGATCGCATTCACATGGATATGCAGCAAAGCAAGTCAATGACGCCGTTCGCCTGAATCGGTCCGCTCGTTCTTGCGGGCGGGCTCCCAGGAGTCGAGTCGGTCGTCATCACGGGCCGTTTGCACATGGGCGACTTCGCACCCTCCGCCCTCCGGTGTCGCATCGATACCGCCCAGAGGCCAGTGACCTGCGCCTTCGACGCCGACCTGCGAGGGCAGGTCCTCGGCGCTATGGACCAGTTGGTGACCGCCCGGGGTGTGGCGGCTGGACGACCTCGACGAGCGGCTGGCCGCCGTACGGTCTCTCCGCTCGGTTTGATGAAGGACGCGATCCACAGGTTGTTCACGGCGACCGATGCCGCGCGCCTCGACGTCTGCCCGCAAGCGCGCCCACGTCACGGCCAGACCACGGTCGTGCGGGAGGACGAGGTAGGGCTGCAGCGCGCTTTGGGATCCCGCTCACCGACAACCGGCGGCATTTCGGCCGTCGTCGAGGTCGAGCATCGTTGTCGTCGCCGTAGGGCCGCCTCATCCTCCACGAGATCCGGGGGTCCGTCCCAGCGGCGAACAGCTCCTCGTCTTCAACGGCCACGGTCAACCTCCTGCACCGCCTCCGGCGGTCCGCACGCGCGGCCCAGTAGCCTACGCGGCGAGCATGGAGACGGAGTCGCGGTGACGGTGCTGCACGCCCTGTGGAGCGACGGGCGGCTGCACGTGTGGGGGGAGCGGCCCCTGGCCGGCGACGTCCTGCCGCGGCCGCGGGGCCGGCGGCCCGCACCCGGTCGCGCGCGCCGGCACCCGTACGCCGCCAGCGCCGACGAGCTCGTCGCCGCACTCGCGGAGATCGGCGTCAGCGGCCCGGGCGCCGGCGAACTGCGGCTGCGCCTGCCGAGCACCGATGCCTCGCCGCTTCCTTCCCCGGGCCTGCCGGGCGCCTCCGTGGTCGACCGCCGCGCCGGGACCAGCCTGGCGCCGTGGCGGGTCGACGCGCTGGCCGTCCCGCCGGCGCCCGCGCTCGAACTGCTCCTGTCCACACCAACCGACGACCCCAGCGATGGCCGAAGTCTGGTGTGGTTGGCGGCCGCGGCGCGCCTCGCCTTGAACCTCGTAGCGCGCGGGAGGGTCCTGCCCGCTCTGGTCGTGGCCCCCGGCGGCCACGAGGCCCGCTGGCTGCCGGTGCTGGCCGCCGACGACCGCGACCGCATCGCGCGCCTGGCGGCCGGCATGCCGCCGGTGCTGCGCGCCGAGGACCGGCCCGAACCCGCCGACGCCGGCGCGCTGACCCGCGAGGTGCTGACCGCCCTGGTCGACGCCACCGCCCGTGACGCCCTTCGCCGCGACGGGGGGATCCGCCTGCCGCGGTCGCGGCGGACGGCGAGCTCGCCGGCGGCCGAGTCCTGGCTCACCGCGCTGACCCTGGAGGACGCCCGCGTCGAGGCGGACGCCACCGACCTGGCGCTGCTCGCCAAGCAGCTCGACGCCTGGCGGCGGTCCAGCCTGGTCGACACGGGCCCGCTGCGCACCTGCTTTCGCCTGCACTCACCGCCCCCGAAAGGCGACGCCGAGCACGACGACGCCGGCTGGCGGCTGGAGTTCTGCCTGCAAGCCACCGACGACCCGTCTCTCGTCGTGCCGGCCGCCGAGGTGTGGCAGGCTCGCGACACGCTGCGGTTCCTGGAGCGCCGCTTCGAGCAGCCCCAGGAGCGCCTGCTCGCGGACCTCGGCCGTGCCAGCCGCCTGTACCCCGAGCTCGAGCGTGCCCTGCACGTCGCCCGGCCCGACACCCTCGACCTCGACGGCGACGAGGTGCTGTGGTTCCTCGCCGACGGCATGGCGCTGCTCGAGCAGGCCGGCTTCGGGGTGCTCGTGCCCGCCGAGCTGCGCCGCCCCGCGCGTCTCGGAGTGCGGCTGCGGGCCAGCACGAAGAAGGAGCCCGCCACGGCCAGCTCAGGCCTGTTGAGCACCGACCGGCTTGCCGAGTACTCCTGGGAGGTCGCCGTCGGGGACGCGACCCTGTCCGAGGCCGAGCTGCGCGAGCTCGCCCGCCTCAAGGCGCCGCTGGTGCGGGTCCGCGGGCAATGGGTGAGCCTCGCCCGCGACGACCTCGCCAAGGCCGTGCGCCTGCTGGAGCGCCAGCGCACGCACGGCGCGCGTACGGCCGACGTCGGCGAGGTCGTCCGGCTGGGCCTCGGCCTGGTCGGCAACGACACGGGACTACCGGTCGTCGGCGCGGACGGCGACGGGGCGCTCGGGGCGCTGCTGAGCGGCCGCCCCGACGAGCGTCTCGAGCCGATGGCCACCCCGGCCGGCTTCAACGGCTCCTTGCGCGCCTACCAGGAGCGCGGCCTGGCGTGGCTGGCGTTCCTCGGGCGGCTCGGCCTCGGTGCGTGCCTGGCCGACGACATGGGGCTCGGCAAGACCCCGCAGCTGCTCGCCCTGCTCGCCGCCGAACGCGACGGCCGGTCCCGCCGATCGAGGGCGTGGCCCGGCCCCACGCTGCTGGTATGCCCCACCTCGGTCGTCGGCAACTGGGAGCGCGAGGCGGCGAAGTTCACCCCGGCCCTGCGGGTGCTCGTCCACCACGGCGCGACGAGGCTGCGCGACCAGAAATTCACCACGCAGGCGCGGCGCAGCGATCTGGTGCTCACGTCCTACCCGCTGGCGACCCGGGACCACAGGCTGCTCGCGCAGGTGCCCTGGGGGCGGGTCGCTCTCGACGAGGCGCAGAACATCAAGAACCGCGCCGCCAAGCAGACGCGCGTGATCCGCTCCCTCCCCGCGCGGCAGCGGGTCGCGCTGACCGGCACGCCGGTGGAGAACCGCCTGGCCGAGCTGTGGTCGATCATGGACTTCCTCAACCCGGGCTTCCTCGGCCCGGCGAAGGCGTTCCGTGAACGCTTCGCGATCCCGATCGAGCGCTACGGCGACGACACCGCCGCCGCGCAGCTCAAACGGCTCACCGGCCCGTTCGTACTGCGGCGCACGAAGACCGACAAGGCGATCGTCCCCGACCTGCCCGACAAGCTCGAGACCACCGAGCACTGCCTGCTCACCCGCGAGCAGGCGTCGCTGTACCAGGCCACCGTCGACGACCTGCTCGCCCGCATCGACGAGGAAGACGGCATGGCCCGAAAGGGGCTGGTGCTGCAGACGATGCTGCGCCTCAAGCAGGTGTGCAACCACCCCGCGCAGCTGCTCGGGGACGGCTCGCCGCTGCCGGGCCGCTCCGGCAAGCTGACCCGCCTCGACGAGCTCGTCGACGAGATCCTCGACGCCGGCGAGAAGGCGCTGGTGTTCACCCAGTTCGCCGGGATGGGCGCGATGCTCGTCGCGCACCTGCGGGCCCGCCTCGGGCGCGACGTCGCCTTCCTGCATGGCGGCACTCCGAAGCGCACCCGCGACACGCTCGTGACCGCGTTCCAGTCCGAGACGGGTCCGCCGCTGTTCGTGCTGTCGCTGAAGGCCGGCGGGGTGGGCCTCAACCTGACCGCGGCGAACCACGTGATCCACTTCGACCGCTGGTGGAACCCGGCGGTGGAGAACCAGGCCACCGACCGGGCGTTCCGCATCGGCCAGCGCCGCGACGTGCTGGTCCGCAAGCTCATGTGCACCGGCACGCTCGAGGAGCGAATCGACGAGATGATCACCCGCAAGAAGGCCCTCGCCGACCAGGTCGTCGGCTCCGGCGAGGCGTGGCTCACCGAGCTGTCCACCGACGAGCTGCGCCAGGTCGTCGCCCTGTCCGCCGAGGCGGTGGCGTAGGTGGCGCGGCGGCGCCGCTCGAGCTGGCAGGCATTCCCGCCGCCGTCGAAGCCGCGGCCGGTCGAGGGCGGACTGAAGGCGCGAAGCACGCGCGGCGCGATCGGCCAGACATGGTGGTCGCAGCGGTTCGTCGAGGTGCTCGAGTCGTTCGGGATGGGCCCGCGGCTGGCCCGCGGCCGCACGTACGCCCGCAAGGGGCAGGTCACCTCCCTCGACGTGGCGGCGGGGCAGGTCACCGCGCTGGTGCAGGGCTCACGCGCCCGGCCCTACCGGGTGCTCATCGGCGTCGCCGAGCTGTCGGCGGCCGACTGGGACGCCGCCGAGGCCGAGCTCGCCGACCGGGCGATCTTCCTCGCCAAGCTGCTCGCCGGGGAGATGCCGACTGATGTCGAGGCGGCGTTCGCCGCCTGCGATCTGTCGCTGTTCCCGGCGAGCCCCGAGGACCTCGACACCGCCTGCTCGTGCCCCGACTGGGCGAACCCCTGCAAGCACGTCGCCGCCGTCTACTACCTGCTCGCCGAGGCGTTCGACGACGACCCGTTCCTCATCTTCGCCTGGCGCGGCCGCGGCAAGGACGAGCTGCTGGCGAACCTGCGCGCCCGCCGCGGGGGCCAGCAGCCGAAGGCGCCCGCGCCGGACGACGACACCTGGCCGGCCGTGGCCACCCCGCCGCTGGACGACTGCGTCGAGGCGTTCTGGGATCTGGCCGGCGACCTGCCCGAGATGCACCTGCGCCCCGCCGCAGTGGCCGACGCGCTGCTGCGGCAGCTCGACCCGGCGGAGGTCACCGTCCGTGGCGTCCCCATCGACGAGCTCCTCACGCCCGCCTACCGGGCGCTCGCCGGCGCCCCCAGGAGGGCCGGTGAGGGTGCCTCCCTCAGCGGCGGGCGCGGCCAAGGGCGACGCACCGGCCCCTGAAGATGGGGTCTTCTCGCTCTCGCTGCCGCCTGGGTACCGAGGACGGGCTCGCCCGCGTCGCAACACCCGATGCCGATGCGCGTGCGCGGCAAGACGGCCTACCGGCCGGTGGCCACGAGGCGGGGGTCGAAGACGTCGCGGAGGCCGTCGCCGAGGAGGTTGAAGCCGAGGACGACGAGGGTGATCGCCGCCCCGGGGTAGATCATGAGCTGGGGGGCGCTCGTCAGGAAGGCCCGGCCCTGGTTGAGCATCGTGCCCCACTCCGGGGTGGGCGGCTGGACGCCGAGGCCGAAGAAGCCGAGGGCGGCGAGGGCGAGAAGGAGCTTGCCGGTCTGCAGGCTCGCAAGGACGAGCACGGGCGAGATCATGTTCGGCACGATGTGGCGGGACATGATCCGGAAGTTGCTCGCGCCGAGCGCGCGTGCGGCGACCGCGTACTCACGGTCCCGCAGGGAAAGTGCGAGGCCGCGCACCACCCGGGCGTAGAGCACCCAGGTCACCCCGACGAGCGCGATCATGACGTTGCGCACACCTGGACCGAGCGTGCCCACGACCGCGAGCGCGATGACGAGCGGCGGCAGGGCGAGCAGGACGTCGACCAGGCGCATGATCATGGTGTCGAGCAGGCCCCCGTAGTAGCCAGCGACCAGGCCCGCCGGAAGACCGATCACCAGCACGAGAAGGGTCGCGGCCACAGCCGCCCCCAACGACCAGCGGGTGCCGTAGAGCAGGCGGCTCAGCATGTCGCGGCCGAGGTGGTCCGTGCCGAGGGGGTGCTCGAGGCTTGGCGGGGCCAGGCGCGCGAGCACCTCCTGCGCGTTAGGGTCGTGCGGACTCAGGGCCGGCGCGAAAACCGCCGCGAGGCCGAATGCGACGACGATCGCCAGGCCGGTCATGGCCAGGCGGTCGCGGAAGAAGCGGCGGACGTAGGGACGGCGCCGTGGCTGCGCGCCCGCAACGGGCGGCTCCGTGAAACCGTCTTCCGGCGCGCGGACTCTAGCGGTCGCCATCGGTCCCACCGGAGAAGCGCACCCGGGGGTCGAGCCACGCGTAGGACAGGTCGACGAGCAGGTTCACGAACACGAAGACCGCGCCGGCGAACAAGACGAAGCCCTGCACGACCGGCAGGTCCCGGTTGAAGATCGCGTCGACGACGTACTTGCCGACCCCGGGCCAGGCGAAGACGTACTCCACGATCACCGTCCCCGTCACGAAGTGGCCGAGGATCATCCCGGCCACGGTCACGACCGGAATCATCGCGTTGCGCAGGGCGTGATGGGCGATCACCCGGCGGTCGCGCACCCCGACGGCCCGTGCCGTGCGGATGTAGTCCTCACCGAGGACCTCGAGCAGGCTCGACCGGGTGAGACGCATCATCGTCGCGGTCGTGCCGATGCCCAGGGTGACCACCGGCAGCACCACGTGCTGCCACGTGCCCCTCCCCGCCACCGGGAACCAGCCGAGCTTCACCGCGAACAGGAGGATGAGCAGGTACGCCAGCCAGTAGGTCGGTATGGAGTCGGCCGTCAACGACCCGACGCGGCTCGCATGGTCGACGACGGTGTTGCGCTTGACCGCCGCCACGAGCCCGACGAGCAGCGATACGGCCAGCGCGACCAGGAACGCTGGCACCGCCATCTGAAGCGTGACCCACGACCGGGACACGAGCACGCCCACCACCGGCCGCCCGCTGCGGTAGCTTGTGCCGAGGTCGCCGCGCGTGGCATCGGCAGCCCAGCGTGCGTAGCGGACGACCGGAGGATCGTTCAGCCCCATCCGCTCACGCTGCGCCTGGAGCTGCTCGATCGTCGGCGGCTGGCCGAGCTGCTGCTCGAGGATCATCGCCGCGGGGTCACCCGGCGACAGCTCCGAGAGCACGAACACCAGCAGCGTGATGCCCAGCCAGACGGGAACGAGCATCCCGAACCGTCGCAGGATGTAGGTCTGCATCGGAACGTGCCCCCGACGCTCCCCCGGGCGGCTACTCGCCGATGAAGACCGTGTCCCAGCGCTGATTGATCCCCGACGGGTGCGGGACGAACCCTTCGATCGTGTCCCGCATCGCGTAGATGCGGTACGTGCCGGCCAGCGGCACGGCGGCGTACTCGACGGCGAGGAGCTGCTGCATCGCCTCGGCCGCGAGCCTGCGGAGCTCGTCGGGGTCCTCCTCCTGCTGGGTCTGGTCGATGAGCGCGTCGAACTCGGTGTCGGGGCCGGGGGACGCGAAGGCCGCGTTGGGGATGCGGGACTTCGAGTACCACCGCAACGCCAGGAGGAAGGCCGGGTTGGCGTCGTTCTGGTTCGGCGCTTCGATATGGAGGTCGTAGCCGCGCCCGTTCTCGATGCGTTCGCGGTAGGCCGCCGACTCCAGCTGCTCGACCTGGGCGTCCATGCCGACGCGGCTGAGCTGCTCCTGGACGTACTCGGCCATGCTGGGGGTGATACGCACGGGGTCGAAGATGGTCCGCACGACGAGCGGCTGGCCGTCACGCTCGCGCACGCCGTTCTCACCAAGCGTCCAGCCGGCCTGGTCGAGGACCTGTGCCGCTGTCTCGGGGTCGTACTCCACGTCCTCCACCACGTCGGAGTGCTCGCCGAGCACCTCGGGCGGGTTGATGGTGTTCACCACCTCGCCTTCCCCGCCGAGCACGCCTTCCACGAAGGACTCCCGGTCGATCGCGTGAGCGATCGCCTGGCGCACGGCGGGATCGCTCGTGACCGGCTCCGGTTCGCCTTCCGCCGCGCGCAGCGCCATGTAGACGACGAGCACCTGGCCGACCGGGGCCCGGACGATCTTCACGTCGGGGGCCTCCAGGCTCGGCACGAGCGCGCGCTCGACGTTCTGGATCAGATCCACCTCACCGGCCTGCAGGGCGAGCGCACGCGTGCTGTCGTCGGGGATGAAGCGGAAGGTGATCCGGTCGAGGCGGGCCAGATCCCCCCAGTAGTCCTCGTTGCGCTCGACCACGAGCTCTTCGTTCTCGTTGTACTCGACGAGGCGGAAGGGGCCGGTGCAGACGGCATCCTGGTCCTCGAGCGGGTCGCTGCCCGGCGCGAGGATGCCGAAGGTGGGGTGGTTGATCTGCTCCACGAGGCGCATGTTCGGCTCTTCCGGGGTGACCTCGACCGCGAGGTCGTCGACCGCCTCGGCCGAATCCGGGCCGAGGAACGCGAACGTCCCCGTGGCGGGCTCCTCGCCGGTGTAGTTGAGCGTGTAGGCGACCGCCCCGGCGTCCATCGGCGTGCCGTCGTGGAACTCCACTCCGTCGCGCAGCTCGAAGCGGAAGGTGTTGTCCCCCGCGACCTCCCAGTCCGTCGCGAGCCCCGGCTCGACGTCGAAGTCCTCGGTCAACCGCACGAGCGTCTCGCAGATGTTCGCGTTCAGTGGATACATGCCGAGGCGCTTCATATTGATCTCGTCGTCGACGAACTCGTCGGGGCCTGTCGCGACGACGAGCTCCTGCGCGACGTCGGGGTCGGGCGTCGCTTCGCCCGCTTCTTCGTCGGGCTCGACGGCCTGATCCTCTCCCGGGGCGCACGCCGCGACGATAAGCGCCCCGCAAAGCAGCAGCCCCAGCAAGCGAAGGTGCCCACGACTCATGGAGGTCCTCCTCAAGAGTTATTCAGCCCGACCGGTTTCGTCGACCCTCTGAAGCTAGATAAGATGACAAATAGCCCGAGTCACCGTATCACGGGTAGGGAGTTGGGACCGAGCGAGCCGTGCTGGCACGGTTGTCCTCAGTCCGGTCGCGACGACACGAGCTGCCCCTGGGTCCAGCCGAGGTGCCACTCGGGGTAGTCCTCGCCCCACAGCGGCACGCTGAACAGGTAGCCCTGGGCGACGTCGACCTCCAGGGATCGCAGGGTGTCGAGGATCGGTTGGTCCTCGACGCCTTCACCCACGATGCGCAGGCCGAGCTCGCGGCCCAGGGTGACGATCGTGCGGACGAACGCCTGGGAGCGCTGGTCGCCGAGCTGGTCGACGAACGACTTGTCGATCTTCAGCTCGTCGACGGGCAGCTCCCGCAGGCGGGCGAGGCTCGACATGCCCGTGCCGAAGTCGTCGATGGACAGGTTCACGCCGAACGCCCGCAGCTGAGCGAGCGCGTCCCTCAGCACGCCGGGCGACTCCGCCGGTTGCAGGGCGATGTCGCTCTCGGTGAGCTCGAGGCAGATGTGGCCTGCACGCAGGCCGCTCCCGGCGATCGACTCCTCCAGGACGGCGACGAGTCCTGGGTCGAGGAGGTTGTCAGCGACCATGTTCACCGACACGCGCAGGTCGATGCCGTACATGCGGTGCCACCGGCCGACCTCCCCTATCGCCTGGCGCAGCACCTGCACGGAGAGCTGGCGGATGAGGCCCATGTCCTCGGCGAGCGGGATGAGGCTGCCCGCCCCGATCAGCCCGCGCACGGGGTGGCGCCAGCGCGCGAGCGCCTCCACCGCCACGACGCGCTGCTCGGCGATGCTGATCTGCGGCTGGTAGACGACCGCGATCTGGTGGTCGTCGATCGCGGTGCGCAGCTCGTTGCTGAGAGCAAGGCGCGTGCGGGTCTCCGTGGACACCTCCGGGTCCGCTCCGGGGTCATACCAGGCGACACCGAGGCGCAGGGTCTTCGCCCGGTTCATCGCCGAGTCGGCACGCCTGATGACCTCCTCCGCCGCGTCGCCGGGCAGGGCGAAGACGATGCCGATGCTCACCGGCACCTCGAGCGTCACCCCGTCGAGGAAGACCGAGGCGAGCAGCGTGCCGGCGATCTCCTGCGCGATGCGTGCTGCTCCTCCCTCGTCGACGTCGCGGAGGACGACCCCGAACTCGTCCGCGCCCGTGCGCGCCACCGTGTCGGTCTCCCGCACGATGTCGGACAGGCGCGCGGAGACGACCCGCAGCAGCTCGTCGCCGGCCGCGCGCCCGAGCGTGTCGTTGACCTGCTTGAACCGGTCGAGGTCCAGGGCGAGCACCGCCACCCCGCGCCCCTGGCGCTTGTTGGCGAGCAGCGCCTGGGCGAGCCGGTCGACGAACAGCCTGCGGTTGGGCAGGTCGGTGAGCGCGTCGTGCAGCTGCTGGTGCTCCTTGGCGATGTAGATCTCGGCCATCTTGAACAGCGCGACGATCGGCACGGCGAGGAGCGGGAGGTACCACAGGCTCGCCTCGGCGACCACCGCGACCGCCGGGGACACGGCGAGCATGACGGTCATCGGGCCAGCCGCCGCGACGAGGTTCCTCCTCGCGTACACGCCGACCGGCACCCCCGCCGCAAGCGCGACCACCACGGCGAGGAGGAGGAAGTTCACCGCGATGAACGCCGCTGCCCCGAGGAGCGCTCCGGGCAGGTGGACCGGCAGGAACGGGGGCGCTGCGCCGATGAGGGAATACCCGGGGGCCGTGAGGGACAGGACCATGCCGCTGACGACGGCGGCGATGGCGAACTGCCCGGCGTTGAAGGCGGTCTTGAACCAGGGCTTGCGGTGCGTGAGGCCGTTCGCGGCCGCGCCCGCGGCGAAGGCGACCGCCGCGGGACCGACGCCCTCGATGAGCAGCAGGGCATAGCCGAAGGTCGTGCTCGTCGTCACCTCGCTGTCGTCCTGACCGGCGGGCAGGCGGATCGAGAACGACTCGAGCACGACGACGACGACGACGAAGATCCAGAAGGCCGGCGACCGCACGAGTCGCTCGTACTCGATGAGCAAGGCGACGACGACGGCGGCGGAGCCCGCAGAGGCCACCCCCCCGATGTAGCAGCGCAACACGCGCGACCGTGGCTGAGCCAACCTCGCTGCGCTCCCTCCGACCTGCTGGTTGTCTGGACGGTGCGGGCGCCGGCGGCCTGCTGCTTCGCCAGCCGCACCGCCAAACCGATAGGGGTAGTTTGTCGCATACTACCGACCCGCATCCCAGTATGCGCCTGTCCCGACGGGTCAGGAGTCGACGGCGGACAGCTCACCCATGTCGCGGAGGACGGCGGCAGCGGCGCGCACGAGCGGGATGGCGAGGGCGCCACCGGTGCCCTCACCGATGCGCAGGCCGAGGTCGAGCAGCGGCGGGAGGCCGAGCGCGGCCAGGCACGCGCCCGCCCCCGGCTCCGGGGACCGGTGGCCGGCCACCAGGTAGCCGACCACCGGCGGGCACAGCGCGGCGGCGGCGAGCGCGGCCGCGTTGCTCGCCAGCCCGTCGAGCACGACGGGCAGCCCCTCTGCCGCGGCGGCGAGGACGACCCCCGCCAGGGCTGCGTGCTCGAGACCGCCGAGAGCGGCGAGGACCGCGAGGGGCTCGTCCGCGTCGGCCGCGTGGCGGGCTAGCGCAGCCTCGACCACGGCCACCTTGCGCGCGAGCGTCGTGTCGTCGCCGGCTCCGCGCCCGGTGACGGCGGCGGGGGGCGCACCGGTGAGCGCGGCGACGAGGCACGCGCCGGCAGTCGTGTTCGCGATGCCCATGTCGCCGGGCACGACGAGATCGGCGCCCGCGCCGGCGAGCTCCTCCACCACCCCGGCGCCGGAGAGGACCGCGCGGGTGGCCTCCTCGCGGGTCATGGCCGGACCGCTCGTCAGGTCGGCGGTGCCCGCCCGAACGCGGGCCTTGCGCAGCCTCGGATGGTCGGGGGGCTCGTTGGCGCAACCGACGTCGAGGACGGTCACCGATGCGCCGACGGCGGCGGCGAGCACGTTCACCGCCGCGGTCCCCCCGCACAGCTGGCCGAGCATCGCCGTCGTGACCGCCTGCGGCCAGGGGGTGACTCCCTGGGCGTGCACGCCGTGGTCCGCAGCGGCGACGACCACCACCGGCCGCTCGGGGACCGGCGGCGGGCAGCGCCCGGCGATCGCGGCGAGTCGCGCCCCGAGCTCCTCGAGGCGCCCCATGCTGCCGGGCGGCTTCACGAGCCGATCGTGACGGTCGCGCGCAGCCGCGGCGGCGCCCTCGTCGACGGGGCGGACGTCGGCGAGGAGGTCGTCGAGACGGGCGGCGAGCGTCACGGGAGCTCCGCGAGCACGTCGGCGAAGGCCTCCACGAGCGCGTCGTTGTCGGCATCGTCGCGGACGGTCACCCGCACGTGGTCGGCGTCGAGCCCCGGGAAGGTCGACGGGCGCACGGCGATCTTCCGCTCGAGCAGGCCGGCCCGGAGCCGCGGCCCGCCCGGCACCCGCACGAGCAGGAAGTTCGCCGACGACGGCCACACCGTGACCCCGGGCTGCGCGCCGAGGCGGGCAGCCAGACGCGCCCGTCGCGCCGCCACCACCTCCGCCTGCGCCCGGCGCCACGCCTCGTCCCCCGCGCACGCCTCGAGCGCGTGCAGCGCCGGGGCGCTCACCGGCCAGGGCTGGCGGGCGGCGTCGAGGCGGCGCGCGAGGCCCGTGGGGGCCACGGCGTAGCCCGCCCGCACCCCGGCGAGCCCCCACAGCTTCGTGACGCTGCGGACGACGACGAGCCCGGGCAGGTCGCGCCGCCCGGCGAGGCTCGCGGCGGGGTCGGCGACGAAGTCGACGAACGCCTCGTCGACGACGGTCACCCGGCCGGGCCGGCAGAGCGCCGCGACGGTCGCAGGGTCGTCGAGCGTGCCCGTCGGGTTGTTCGGGTTGCCGACGGCGACGAGGTCCGCGGCGGCCGGAACCGCGCCGGGGTCGAGGCGCCAGCCGTGGTTGGGGTGGCGGAGGACGGTGGTGCAGCGCACGCCCGCGGCGCGCAGCGCCGCCTCCGGCGCGGTGAACGCGGGGTGCACGATCGCCGCGAGCCGCACGCGCACCGCGGCGGCGAGCAGCCAGAAGACCTCAGCGGCGCCGGCCGCCGGGACGACCTCCCCCGGCTCGCGGCCGTGGCGAGCGGCGAGCGCGGCGCGCGCGGCCCGGTCGTCGGGGTAGCGGGCGGGTTCGGCCAGCGCCGCGCGCAGCGCGCCGGCGACCGCAGGCGACGGCCCCGCGGTGTGGACGTTGACCGCGAAGTCGAGCGTGCCGGGGGGCGCGACCCGGTCGCCGTGCGCGGCGAGGTCCGCCGCGGCGGTTTGGTCGTGCAGGGAGGACACACCGAGCGGCGGGGGCGGCGGCGGCAGCTCGACGACCCGGCCCGCGACGACGGACAGGACCCGCTCGGCCCCGGCGGACAGGGCCTGCACCACGGTGCCGAGCAGGTCGACGAAGCGCCGGGCGCCGGGGTCGGCGGGCGTGAGGCCGGCGCCGACGTCCTCGGCGACGACGACGACCGGGCCCGCGCGCACGACGGCGGCGGTGAACAGCGCAGCGGCCTCGCGTACGAGCGCCGCGCCGGCGGTGCGGACCCGCGCGTCCGGTGGCGCGAGGGCCGTGCCGGGCGGCGGCCAGAGGTCCTCGGCGCTCATGCGCGCCGCGAGCCAGCCCCCGAGGCCGTCGACGAGCACGGCCGCCTCGTCGGGCGCCTCGCGCACCGCCCCGGCGAGCGCGCCCGGCGCCGCACCGGCCTCGACGGTCCGCCAGGACGCGGGGCGGCGCGCACGGTGGACGGCGACCCGCTCGGCCATCTCCGCGTCCCCCGAGGCGGCCGTCGCGACGTAGACGACGCTCGGCGCGGTTGTGACGATGCGCTCGGCGACGGCGCTCTTGCCCGAGCGCGTGCCGCCGACGACGAGGACGCGCTCACCCATGGGCGTGGGTCGGTCGGTGCGTGCGCGCGTCGTCGGGATGGTGGTGGGGCACCAGGGGGCTCCCGAGCTTGTGCCCGAACCCGGGGGTGGGCACGCGGTGCACGCAGGTGTCGCAGCTGCGGGGCACCCCGCCGGCGACGACCTCGGCGTAGCGTTCGAGGACGAGTGCGGCCACGGCGTCGTCCGGGCCGAGGTAGCGGGTCACGGCGACGTCCACGCCGGCGTGGGCGGCGGCGAAGGCGCCGGCCTGCGCGCGGATGCGCTCCTCGAGCACGCCGGTGAACAGGAAGTAGGGGACGACGGCCACGCGGGGCGCGCCGAGCCGGACGAGGCGGTCGAGCCCCTCGGCGACGCGGGGCGCGGTGATGCCGACGAAGGCCGCCTCGACGAGCGGCCAGTCCCGGCCCTCCCACAGCAGGCGCGCGACGCGGTGCAGCTCGGCGTTCGCGTCGGGGTCGGACGACCCGCGGCCGACGAGCAGGACGCCGGTGCGCGCGCGCTCCCCGGCAGGGACGCAGGCGTGGAGGCGCGCCTCGACGGCGGCGAGCAGGTCGGGATGGACGCCGAGCGCCCGCCCGTAGGTGAAGCGCACGCCGGGGTGGTCGGCGCGGGCGAGGTTCACGCTCGCGGGCACGTCGGTTTTCGCGTGTCCGGCGTCGAACAGCACGAGCGGCACGACGACGATCTCGGTGTGCCCGGCGGCGACGAGGTCGCCGACGGCGACAGAGATCGGTGGCGGCGACAGCTCGATGAACCCCGCGGCGACGTCGAGGTGCCCGGCGAGGCTCCGGACCCGCTCGGCCAGGGCGAGGTACTCGGCGACGCCCGCCTGGCTGCGCGTGCCGTGGCCGACGAGCAGGAGCCCCGGAGCGGGCGTGATCATGAGGCGTCCCCGGCGTAGAGCAGGGCGTTGACGGCGGCGGCAGCCACGGCCGAGCCGCCCTTCGGCCCGCGGTTGGCGACGGCCGGCAGGCCCGAGGCGAGCAGCTCCGCCTTGGACTCGGCCGCGTCGACGAACCCGACCGGCAGGCCGATGACGAGGGCCGGGTCGGGGGCGGCGTCGACGAGCGCGCGCAGCGCCGTCGGTGCGCAGCCGACCGCGTAGACCGCGCCGGGGCCCGCGTCGCGCGCGGCGAGCAGGACGGCGGCAGCGGTGCGCGTCAGGCCGCGCTCGCCGGCGAGCGCGGCGGCGTCGGGGTCGCCGACGCGGCAGGCGGCGGGGTAGGCGGTGACGCCCGCGGCGACCATCGCGACGTCGACGACGAGCGGCGCGCCGGCCGCGAGCGCGGCGGCGCCCGCGGCGAGGGCGGCCTCGTCGAGGACGAGGTCGCGGGCGTAGTCGACGTCGGCGGTGGCGTGCAGCACCCGCTCGGCGACGGCACGCGACAGCGGCGGCAGGTGTGCCGTGTTCACGGCCGCGCGCAGGCGCCGGTAGGACTCCGCCTCGATGGGGTGCACCAGACGGGCCCTCACACGTAGCCCCGGGGGGTGACCATGCGGCCGCCGGCGACGAACGTCTGGCTGCTGCCGACCACGACCGTCGTCGTCATGCCGACCTGGTCCGCGTCGAGGTCGGCCAGCGTCGTGAGCTTCACCCGCTGCCCCGGCCGGTAGGCGTCGGTGACGATGCCGACGGGGGTGTCGGGCTTGCGGTGCTCGAGCAGGAGCAGGCGCGACTCGTCGAGCTGCCACCGCCGCCCGCGGCTGCGGGGGTTGTAGAAGGCGACGACGAAGTCGCCCTCGGCGGCGGCGCGCACCCGCCGGCGGATCACCTCCCAGGGGGTGAGCAGGTCCGACAGCGAGATCGCGCAGTGATCGTGACCGAGCGGTGAGCCGAGCAGCGCCGCCGCCGCCGCCGCCGCCGTGACCCCGGGGACGACCGTCACGTCGATCCCCTCCGCGTCGGCCCGCTCCGCGAGGCGCTCGAGCGCCGGGGAGCCCATCGCGTAGACCCCGACGTCGCCCCCCGACAGCAGGGCGGTGCTGCGCCCGGCGGCGGCGGCGGCGACGGCCTGGTCGGCGCGGGCGACCTCGTCGCCGACCGGCGAGGCGTGGACCACGGCACCCGGACGGATCCAGCCGCGGACGCGGTCGATGTACTGGTCGAGGCCGACGACGACCTCGGCTGCGGCGATCGCCTCCCGCGCCGCGGGGGGCACGAGCGCCGCGTCGCCGGGCCCGGTCGACACGAGCGCGAGCCGGCCCGCCACCGGCAGGCGGGCCACGGCGACGGTGGCCATGGCCGCGGTGCCGGGGCGCGACGGCGACCGGCGTTTGGGCACGAGCAGCGTTCCCCCGGCTACGAGGGCGGCCGCCTCGGCGACGCTCGGGGTGCCGACCGCGACCGCGACCGCCGCGCTCGGGTGGGGCACGGCGACGCCGGCGAGCCGCTCGGCGGGGTAGGTCACGACCGGCCAGCCGCGGGCGGCGGCGGCGGCGAGGATCCCCGGCTCGTCCGCCTTCGCGTCGACTGTCGCGAGGTGGGCGACGCTGCGGGGGGACAGTCCCGCCCCGGCGAGCGCAGCGTCGAGCGCGGCGCCGACCTCCTCGGCCGACGCGCCGCGGGACGCGCCGACGCCGACGACGAGCGACGGGGGCCGGTAGATGACCGCGGGGCGCGGCGGGTCGACGAGCTCGTCGGTGACGCAGATCAGCGGAGGCTCTGCGCCGGCGAGGTCGTCGACGTCGACGACCGTGCCCGGGAGGGGTTCGGCGGGCCACGGGCGAGCGCGCCACCGCCGCACCGGCTCACCGCCGACGAGGGCGGCGCCGACCGCGGCGAGGTCGGCGACGTCGGGGTCGACCCGCAGCCCGGTCGTGGCGCCGTAGCGGTCGAGGCCGGGCAGCCCGAGCATGTCGCTCGCGGTCGTCACGACCGCCTCCGCGCCGAGCGCGTCGGCGACCCGGCGGGCGAGCTCGTTGCCGCCGCGGTGCCCCCCGGTGACGGTCACCGCGTAGCGGGCCGCGTCGTCGACGGCGACGACGGCCGGGTCGGTGCGCTTGTCGGCAAGGTGCGCCGCGACGAGGCGGACCGCCGCGGGGGTCGCCATGCAGAGCACGAGGGCGTCGGCGCCCGCCCAGGCCTCGGCGACGGCCTCGCGCAGCGAGCCGGCGGCCTCGTGCACGCGGGCGCCCGGCAGCGCGCCGGCGAGGTGCGCGGCGTGCCGACGGCCGGCGGCGGTGGCGGCGAGCAGCACGACCGTCACGGCGGCGACCCGTTTGGGGGCTCGTCGCCGCCCGCCGCCCGGCGCGACGTCTGCGCGGGCGGGTCGGCGGGCCGGTGCCCGGCGACGAGTACGACGGGGTTCTGGGCGGCCAGGCGATGCCCGGCGCCGAGGGGCGCGAGGCGCGCGGCCGACAGCTGGGTCGCCCGCACGTCGAGGCCCGCGCCGGCGAGCGCGGCGAGGGTGGGCGAGACCCGCTCGAGCGTGGCGAGGGCCACGACGACGCAGCGGCTGGCGCGGGCGGCGGCTGCGTCGAGGATGGCCGGCAGCGCCTGGCCGCCGCCGCCGACGAAGACCGCATCAGGGTCGGGAAGCAGGGCCAGCGCGCCGGGCGCACGGCCGGTTACGACCTCGACGGGCACGCCGTGGCGGCGGGCGTTCGCCGCGGTGCGCGCGAGCGCGTCGGGGTCGGCGTCGACGGCGACGACGGCCGCCCCGAGGCGGGCGGCCTCGACGGCGACCGCGCCGCTGCCCGCGCCGACGTCCCAGACGAGGTCACCGGGTCCGGGCCCGAGCCAGGCGAGCGCGAGGGCGCGCACCTCGGCCTTCGTGATCATGCCGGCGCGGTGGTCGAAGCTCGCGTCGTCGAGCGCCCAGCGGGTGGCGCTGGCCCGCGGCGGGGCGGACCAGCCTCTGCCGGCCGGCTCCGCGGCCGGGTCGAGGACGACGACGACGTTGGGGTCCGCCCAGGTGCGGTGGAGGGCGTCCTCGGCGGGCAGGCGGGTGATGCGCTCGTCGTCGTGGCCGAGGCGCTCGGCGACGACGAGCTGCCTGCCGAGGCCTGCGAGCGCCGCACCGATCTCGGCGGGGCCGAAGGCGGGCTCGGTGAGCACCGCCACCTTCGGGAAGCGCCGGCAGACGGCGAGTGCACGGTGCGGCGGCCGACCGTGTGCGGAGACGACATGGGCGTCGTCCCACGCGACCCCGGCCGCGGCGAACGCCGTGGCCACCGACGACACCGCGGGGACGACGACCAGGTCGTGCCCACGGGCGCGGAGGGCCCGCACGACGCCGAAGTAGCCGGGGTCGCCGGAGGAGAGCACGACCGCCGGCCGGGGCGCCGCGTCGAGCGCGGCGAGGGTCGCGTCGAGGTCGGCGTCGACCACCTCGACGCGCGCGCCGGCGGGCAGCGTGTCGCGCACCGCCGCGACGTGGCGGGGCCAGCCGACGACGAAGCGGGCGTCGGCGAGCGCCTTCGTCGCGGCCGGCACAAGGGGCCCGCCGTCGACGCCGACCACGGTCACCGGCGCGCTCACGGCTGCGCCCGCCATCCGGCGCTGGCGGCCACCGGCTCGAGGGTGTCGAAGTCGACGAGCACGGCGTCGCAGATCACGCGACCGCCGGTGAAGCGGGTGAGGTTCGCGGCGACGCGCTCGCACAGCAGGTCGCCCACGGGGCCTGCGAGGCCGGCGTCGCGCCACAGCTCGTAGGCGTGGCGCCCGGTGTTGGCCCGCTCGACCGCGCCGGCGAGCTCCGCGCCGCCGCCGGCGTCGGCGGTGAGGCACGCGAGGAGCGACAGGTCCACCTTCGAGCGGGTGTAGTGGGTCATCATCACGCCCGCCGCGAGCTTCGTGAGCTTGCCGGCCATGCCGACGAAGACCCCGCGGGGGATGGCGCGCTCGGCCGCGCGGGCCAGGGCGGCGCCGGTGAAGTCGCCGACCTCGACGAAGCAGGCCTCGGGCAGCTCGGGCAGCAGGCGCATCGCGGCCCGCTCGGTGCGCCCCCCGGTGGCGAGGACGACCGTGGCGGCGCCCCCCGCGGCCATGACGTCGACGGCCTGCACGACCGACGCTCGCCACGACGCCGTCGAGAACGGCCGCACGACCCCCGTCGTGCCGAGGATCGAGATGCCCCCGACGATGCCGAGCCGGCGGTTCGTCGTTTTGGCGGCCATGCGCTCGCCGCCGGGGACGCTGATCGTGCAGGCGAGCCCGAGGGGGGCTCGCACCTCGGCGACGGCGGCGGCGATCATCTCTCGCGGCATGCCGTTGATCGCCGGGCCGCCGACCGGCAGGCCGAGCCCGGGCTTGGTGACCGTGCCGACCCCCGCCCCGCCGTGGAAGGCGATGCCGGGGTCGCCGGTCGGGGCGAGGCGGACGACGAGGTGGGCGCCGTCGGTGCAGTCGGGGTCGTCGCCGGCGTCCTTGACGACGACCGCCTCGGCCCAGCCGGCGCCGGCGGCCGTGCGCTCCACCGGCAGGGTCGCGCGCCGCCCGCCGGCGTGCAGGCCCGGCGGGGCGACGAGCCCGTCCCCGCCGGCGTAGGGCTCGGGCAGCGGGATCTCGACGCTGCGGGGCGCGGGCCGGCCGGCGAGCACGGTCGCTGCCGCCTTCGCGGCCGCGGCGGCGCACGCACCGGTCGTCCAGCCGGTGCGCAGCGCCCGGTCGCGCACCTTCGCGGTGCGCGGCAGGTCGGGTTCGCGCAGCTCGGGACGCACGAGCCTCACCGCGCCCTCGGCTCGCGGCCCGCGGGCACCGGCGCGTGGCCGGTGGGGGTGCGGAAGGCGTGCGCGAACGCGGGGTCGTAGAGGTAGCTGCGGGTCCCGCCGGCCTCGAGCGCCCGGCCGACGAGGATGAGCGTGTGGCGGACGAGCCCCGCGTCGCGCAGCGTGGCCGCGAGCGCGTCGAGGCGGCAGCGCAGCACCCGCTCCTCTGGCCACGTCGCCCGGTACACCACCGCGCAGGGCGTGTCGGGCGGGTAGCCGCCGGCGAGCAGCTCGGCCTGGACCCGCCGTCCCCGCTTGGCGGACAGGAACAGCGCCATGGTCGTGCCGTGGGCGGCGAGGGCGCGCAGACCCTCGTTGCCCGGCGTCGGCGTCGCGGTGGCGAGGCGGGTGAGGATGACCGACTGGGCGACGCCAGGCACCGTGAGCTCCCGCCCGAGGGCGGCCGCGGCGGCGCCGAGCGAGGACACCCCCGGGACGATCTCCCAGTCGAGGCCGCGAGCGGCGACCTCCTCGATCTGCTCGCCGAGCGCGCCCCACAGCGACGGGTCGCCCGAGTGCACGCGGGCCACGACGAGGTCTTCGGCGGCGGCGCGGTCGTAGACGGCGCAGACGTCCTCGAGCGTGAGGCCGGAAGAGTCGACGAGCTCCGCTCCGCGGCGGGCGTGCGCGGTGACCGCCTCCTCCATGACGAGGCTCGCGGCCCAGACGACGACGTCAGCGGCGGCGAGCACCCGGGCGGCGCGCAGCGTGAGGAGGTCGGGGGCGCCGGGGCCGGCGCCGACGAACCAGACCTTCCCGCGGGTCAAAGCCGGCCTCCCCGCTCGCCCCGCGGGCGGGTGACGATGACCGTGGACAGGTAGGGGGCGGCGCCGGTGGCGGGCAGCCCGCCGACGGTCTCGCCGTCGAGGCCGAGCCTCGCGCCGAAGACCGCGTCGGCGGTGCGGCCCGCGTCGGCGACGACGGCGCGCACGCGGGGCAGGTGCCGCCCGCCCTTGTAGGTCACGACGGTGTCGTGGGCGTCGAGGGCGGCGGCGAGCCGTTGCGCGCCGGCGGTGAACGGCAGGAGCGCGACGGTCTGGGTGCCCTCGGCGAGGACCAGGCCGGCGCGTGCGGCGAGGTCCTGCATCGCGGTGATGCCCGGCACGCTGTCGATCACCGGGCCGGGGGCGAGGGCGCGGACGGTGTCGGCGAGGTAGGTGAACGTCGAATAGAGGTTGGGGTCGCCGATGGTCGCGAAGGCCGCGTGCCCGCCGCCGGCGAGGACCACGGCGACCGCCTCGCCGGCCGCGTCCCAGCTCGCCTGCCGCGCCGCGGGGTCGTCGCCGAGTGCGAACGTCAACCGGGTCACCCGCTGGTGGCGGGCGTGGGCGAGCACGACCCGCTCGGCGTAACCGGGCTCGCCGGTCGCGGCCACGGGCACGAAGACCCGGTCGGCGGCCTGGAGCACCTCGACGGCGCGCACGGTGACGAGGCCGGGGTCCCCGGGCCCGACACCCACGCCGGTCAGCCGCCCCGTCACCGTGGAGGTCATGCGCGCACCGCCTCGCGCGACCGCGCCGCCGCCGCGACGAACCGGGCGGCGACGGCCGGGGTGGCGGCCCAGTGGGTGTGGAGGTAGCTCGCGTGGACGTTGCCGGTCACGTGGCCCTCGCGACGCCCGTCGTCGTGGCGCCATGCGGGACCTGGGCCGGCGGGCGGGGTGACAGCCGAGTAGTGGAACTCGTGGCCGCGCACGACCGCGCCGGCGGGCCACAGGAACGACCCGTTCGCGGCGGTCGCGGCGCGATAGCCGAGGGTGCGGCGCCCCGCAATGGTGGCGTCGGCGGGTACCACCCCGCACATGGGCCGCCCGTCGAGGGTGCGGCAGAGGTAGAGCAGACCGCCGCACTCGGCGTGGACCGGCCGGCCGGCGGCCGCGTGGGCGGCGACCGCGGCGCGCAGCGGCGCGTTCGCGGCGAGGGCGTCGGCGTGGGTCTCGGGGAACCCCCCGCCGAGGTAGAGCCCGTCGGTGCCAGGCGGCAGCGCCTCGTCGATGGTGGGGTCGACGTCGACGAGCTCGGCGCCGGCGGCGGCGAGCAGCTCGCGGTTCTCGGGGTAGGCGAACGAGAACGCGCTGCCGCCGGCGACCGCGATGCGGGCCCTCGCGCCGCCGGCCGCCGGGGGCGGTGACGGGCCCGCGGACGGGTCCGCCAGTGGCGCGCCCACCGTGCTGCCCGTCGGCGCGACCTTCGACCCGGTGC
>DATLGH010000015.1 GCA_035540635.1 Egibacteraceae bacterium
TTCAGCCTCCCAGGCGGCGAGGTCGGGCGGCGGCTCGACCACCGCGGGAGGCGCGGGCCGGCCGGGCAGGTCGACGTCAATGGCGGCCTCGGGCAGGTCGAGGCCCTCGCACGCCCCGGCGACGAGCTCGGCGTTGGTGCAGTTGCGCCGCTCGTCCGGTGGCTTCTTGCGCTGCTTGCGGTGCAGCGATACGACCAGGTGATCCTTGGCGCGGGTGCACGCGACGTAGAGCAGGCGCAGCCGCTCGTGGAAGTCCATCTGCTCGTCGATCGGCTTGAACGCCTCGAACTCCGGGGTGACCAGACCGGTGCCGACCTTGAGGGCCACCGGCGCGTCGGGGGGGGAACGCGACCTCGACGCGTGATCGGTGACCGCGGGAGGCGGTGGTCATGCCCGACACGATCGTGATCGCAAACTGCAGGCCCTTGGCAGCGTGGATGGTCATGATCCGCACGGAGTCGTCGTCGGTCTCGGGCAGGATCGTCTCGGCCACGCGGGCGCTCTCCGAGGCCTGCAGGCGCGCCCACTCCAGGTACTCGCGCAGGGTGCCGCCCTCGGCCTCGCTCCACGCCCGCGCCTGGTCGATCACGAAGCGCAGGCGCCGCCACACCTCGCGCGGGCGCCCCGCGGCGTAGCCGAGCTCGAACAGCCGCCGGTCGCGGGCGACGCGGTCGGCCAGCTCGGCGGGGGCCAGCCACGCGAGCTCGGCGTGCAGGCCCTTGAGGTAGCGCATGGCCGCACCGACGGGATGCGCCGGGTCGAGACCCTCGGGCGGGTCGGCGAGCAGGTGCCACGCCCCGCCGTGGCGCACCTTGTAGGTGAACAGGTCGTCGTCACCGCAGCCGAACACCGGCGAGCGCAGCGCGGTGACCAGCGCGAGCTGGTCGGTGGGGTCAGCGACCGCCCGCAGGGTCGCCATGAGCTCGCGCACCTCGCGGGTGGCGTACACCAGTGAGCTGGCCTCGGCGCGGTAGGGGATGCCCCGGGCGTCCAGCGCCTGCTCGAGCTCGGCCAGCGACGTGCGCGCCGGCAGCAGGATCGTGATGTCGCCGAGGGTGGCGTCGCGCCAGCGTTCGGTGCCGTCGGGGCCGCGCTCGCTGACCTGCCAGCCCAGCGCCGCCACGACCGCGCCCGCCACGTCGGCGGCCTCGTGCTCGCGCAGCCCGTCGGCCCTGAGGTCGGGGTCGGTGTGCACGGCTGCACCCAACACGGCGACGGGCGGTCCGACCGGCGAATCGGTGCGCGCCGGGGCGGCGTCCAGCGGCTGGTAGGCCGGCTGCGAGCCCGTCGAGGGCTCGATCAGCTGGCCGAACACGTGGTTGACCCAGCCGATCACGGCAGGGCTGGCCCGGAAGTTCGTCGTGAGCGCGACCGGGTCGCCGAACACGCCCCGGGCCGCCAGGAACAGGTCGATGTCGGCGCGGCGGAAACGGTAGATGGACTGCTTGGGGTCACCGACGAAGAACAGCCGCCCGGCCTCCACAGCGATGTCGGGCCAGGCCTTGGCGGCCGCGTCGGGGTCGGCGGAGGCGATCAGCACCGCGAGGTCGATCTGGATGGGGTCGGTGTCCTGGAACTCGTCGAGCAGCAGGCGCTGGTAGCGCCCGCGCAGCCGGTCGCGCACCGTGACGCCGTGGGGGCCGCGCAGCACGTCGCGGGCGAGCACGAGCAGGTCGTGGAACGCCAGGCGCCCGCCGGTGCGCCGGCGCGCCGCCGCCTCGAGGGTGAACCCCGCGACCTCCACGGCGATGCGGCGCAGGCAGGCCAGCGCGACGCTGTCGGCGAGCTGTTGGCGGGCCTCGCCGAGCGCGGTCAGGCCCGCGGCGATCGAGGCCTTGTCGAGCCAGTTGCCCTTCCTGCCATGGCCGAACTTGAGGGTCGGCTTACCCTGCTTGAGCAGGCGCAGGGCCTCGAACTCGTCGGGCGCCGCGCGCAGCTGCTCGAGGTAGGGCGCGACCTGGTCGGTGAGGTAGGCGCAGAGCAGGTCGTCGCTGTCGGCGCACTCGTCGCGGCGGGCGAGCAGCGCCTCGATGCCCTCGACGAGCTCGTCGGTGACCACCGCGGGCGGTTCGCTCGCCCCCCAGGGGATCCGCCGTGGGTCGGCGACGAGGTCCCAGTTGGCCTCGAACTGCGCGGCGAGATGGCGGATGTCGACCAGGCGGACGTCCGCGGCGAAGGCCAGCAGCAGACAGCGCCGCAGGGCGGGTTCGGCGAGCAGCGCGTCGCGGAAGCTGCGCCAGCGATCCTCGAACTCGATGTCGGAGGCGACCTCGTCGAGCACCGCCACGTTCGGCGGCAGGCCCGCCTCGATGGGGTTCTCCGAAAGGATGCGCTGGGCGAAGGCGTGCAGCGTGCTGATGGCGGCCGCGTCGACCTGGTCCAGCGCCGTCTGCAGACGGGCGCGTGCCGGCGTGCCGTCGGCGGCGGCGTCGCGTTGTTCCTCCAGGGTGCGGCGGATGCGGTCACGCAGCTCGGCGGCGGCCTTCTCGGTGAAGGTGATCGCGGCGATGTGGCGCATCTCGGTGCCGTCGTGCACGAGCGCGACGACCCGCTCGACGAGTGAGCGGGTCTTGCCCGACCCGGCGCCGGCCTCGACGAACAACGTCTCGTCGAGCGCGGTGGCGATGCGGGCGCGGGCCGCCTGGTCGGACAGCGCCGGCGTCATGACGTTGCCATCGGGGTGTCGGGGTCGGCGTCGGCGGTGAGCACGGCCGGTTCCATGTAGGCGACGTAGTCGCGCAGCTCGGCGGCGAGCCGGACGCGCTCCCAGTCGCGGTAGCGCTCGGCGGTGCCGAGGTCGTCGGGGTCGCAGAAGCGGCACTCGGTGAACATGGACCAGCCGGGCTCGGGCGGGCGCATCGGGAAGCGGCCCGCGGCGATGCCGTCGGCGGCGACGGTGAGCGCACGCTGCAAGCTGGCCACGACCGCGTCGGTGAGCGGGTAGCCGATGCGCTTGAACTCGCCCCGCGTGGAGGTGAACCAGTACTCGCTGCGCACGCCCGCGGCCTGCTGCGTGTCGCGCACCGCCAGGCCGTAGATCGCCAGCTGGAGCTTGTCGCCGTCGCCGAGGGGGTTGTCCTCGCCGAGACCTCGGTAGGAGTAGGTGCTGCCAGTCTTGTAGTCGGCCACGACCAGGCTCCCGTCGGCGCAGCGGTCGAGGCGGTCGATGCGCCCCCGCACCCGCACCGAGCGGCCGTCGCCGAGGTCGATGGCCACGGCGGGGGCGGGCTGGCCGGGGATGCCGAATGCCCACTCGGCGGCCAGCGGCACGAGGCCGAGCTCGCGGCGGCGGGTGTCGTCGGCGTCGACGAAGCGTTCGAGGTCGGCAACGATGCGCGGGCGGTCGCGGCGCCACAGCAGCGCGTAGCCGGTCACGCCGCGCTGCTCCGCGGCGTCGCACGCCTGCTCGGCGAGCTCGCGCATGCGCGCGCGGGCCTCCGGCGGCCACGGCTGGGCCGGCGGGGGCGGGCCGGCGGCGAGCTGCTCGTCGAGCCAGCGTTCGAGCACGTCGTGGATCAGCGACCCCTTCTCCATGGGGTCGATCTCGAGCAGCTCCTCGGGGTACTCGACCGGCTGCACCCGCAGGACGTACTGCAGCAGCTAGGCGTGCGGGCAGGCGAGCCACGTCTCGAGCTGCGAGGCCGACACTACCCGGTCGGGATCGGCGGGCGAGGTGATCTCGGCGCCGAGGGCGGCGAGGTTGCCGTCGAAGCGGGTGAAGGCCCGCCGGCCCCTGGTCAGCGCGAGGTCCACGCCTGCGGCCAGGCCCGCGTCGCCGGCGACCAGCGGGTGGGCGGGCAGCTCGCGGCGGACGCCGACGTCAGCCAGCGCCCGCAGGCCGTACTCCTGGCGGGTCGCGGGGAACCCCACGGTGCGCACCCGCTGGGCGAACGACGCGACGGTGGTGAGCCAGCCGGCGGTCGACGGCAGCGACCGTCCGGCGGGGATCCCGGTTGCGAGCGCCGCTGCGGCGTCGAGCAGTCAGCGCGACGGCGCCCGTTCGATGCTGCGCCGCAGGTCACCGCGCGGGTAGACGAGCACCCGGTGGCTGCGGCCGGCGGACAGCGCGGCGAGCATGTGGCGGTGCTCCACGCCGATGTGCGCGGTGCGCAACCGCAGCTCGTCGCCGACGGCGGGACGCTCGGCGTCGGGCAGCAACGAGTCCTCCCGCGCACGGGTCGGCAGCACCCCCTCGGCCAGGCCCAGCACGACGACCAGGTCGAGGTCGACGCCGAGCGCCGCCGACACCGTCCCTGCGAGCACCCCCCGGCCGAACGCACCGACCCTTCCGAGGTCGGCGTCGAGCTCGAGGCGCAGCGTGCGGTGAAACACGTCGAGGTCGGTGGCCTGCTCGACCGCGTCCAGGCCGGCCAGCCGGTCAAGCGCCCCCTCGACCTTGTCCGCGGCGGCGCGCTCGACCTCGGGCCAGCGCCCCCGGGCCTGGTCACCCCCCAGGTAGCGCCGGACGGTGGCCTGGCACCATTCGGCGAGCTCGCGCCACGTCGACAGGCGTTGCGCAGCAGTCAACCGGTCGCACAGCTCGTCGACGAACGCGCGGAGCCCGTCCGCACGGTCGGCGTCGCGGCGGTTGCGCTCGATCAGCCACGTCCGTGGCTCGTCGGCGGCCTCCTCGACGTCGGCGCGCTGGCGCAGGTCCGCGGCGAACCACGCGAGCTTGTCCGCCCATTGGTCCCGGCCGCGGACGATGCCGGCCTGGCGGCTGATGCGCTCCCACGGCCCGGCGGTCACCCACCGCCCGTCGGTGTCGCGCACCGGGGCCTGCGCGATCAGCCCCATGACGCTCGGCCGCGCATAGTCGGCGTCGGCCAGCGCCAGCAGGTCCAGCAGCCAGCGGCCGAGCATCCGGTCCGCCAGCGGGCGCACCGCCCGGCCGTTGAACGCCACGCCGGCGGCGTCGAGCTGCTCGGCGACCAGGCGCGCGTAGGGCTCCACCGTCGGGTAGAGCACCGCCATGCGCTCCAGGGCGACGCCGTCGCGGGCGGCGGCGACGACCCGTTCGACGGCGGAGCGGGCCTCCTCTTCGGGGTCGGAGACCGAGACGACGGCCGTGGGTGTCGGGGGCGGTTCGTGGATGGGGGGCGGCGGGTGCAGGCCGAGGCGGACGAGGACACGGTCGATGTCGGCGTCCGCCGCGGCCACGCCGGTGCGCCCCGCGATCACCTCCACCGGCGCGCGGCCGGCGACCTCGCCGAGCAGCGCCGCAGCCGACAGCGAAAGGTCCTGGGGCAGGTACACGACGACCGTGCCGAGGTCGTCGAGCACCGTCGAGCCGGCACGCAGCGCCTCGGTTGCCGCACCCATGAGGTCGGCCTCTTCGAACCAGGCGCCGGCGAGGAGGACGCGTGCGGCGCGGCGCACGCGCACCACCTCGCTGGCGCGGATGCCGGTGGCCGCCAGCGTGTCAAGGCTGGTCTCCCGCAGCTCGGACAGCTCCCGGTAGGCGTGCACGAGCGCCTCCTCGGTGGAGGGTGCTCGCGGACCTCGGCGAAGATCCCCGGCGCGTCGGTGAGCACGGTGCGGACCGCGGCGGCGACAACGGGGGTCGACACCGGTCGGCGTCCCTGCGCGGCCAGGCGCGGGGCGCCCAGCAGCTCGGCCAACCGGTACACGGTGAGCAGGTTGAGCCCGGCGACGCCGGCGCCTTGCGCGGTGACCGCGCCGAGCTCGCCGCTGGCCAGCAGCCGGCGGATCGACACGCCCACGTAGTTCGTCGGCACCACCACGGTCACCGGCTGCAGCGGATCGTCGGCCTTGGCCGCCGCGACGCGCTCGCGCAGCAGCTCGGCGGCCGGCCGGCCGGCCGTAGCGTGTCGAGTGCAGCGAGATGTCAGCCACGGGAATCTACGGTACGTGGGGGCTGTGAAGGTCCGCGCGATCGCTGCGGAAGTCGCCGTCGCGATCTCGGCCGACGCTGAAGCGCAAGCACCGGCGGAGGCCAGCACGGCGAGGCCGACAACGCCGTCGGTTGGCGTGGACTGGCGGCACTGCGCGCCCAGCTCAGCTGGTTTGCCAAGAAGAGCAAGGCAGTCAAGGGCTCTTATCTGGTGATCGACGGCTGGCAGTACTGGTCGATGGGAGCGCCGGTCGATGAGAGGACCGTCATCAACCGGGCGCGCCTGGATCCCCCTGGTGCCGCCTAAACAGAGTCGGCGGCTTCCTCACCCTGGCGGCTCACCCTGGTTGCCCGGGTTCTAGGGTCCGGCGCTCCCCGCCGCCCTCGCCTGCACGGCCGCCGCGTCGTAGCGGAGGACAATCGGGCGACTCGGCTCGACGGTGACCGGCGCGAGCAAGGCCAGCACGCGCACACCAGGCTCGACCTCGGCGACGCGACTGCGCCGCCTACGAGCCCGTTCCACCGTGGAGGGCCGGGCTGCGCCGTGACCCTTTCCTCCGAACCGCCTATCCGGTAGACCGGGGTCCATGGACTGGGAGGAGCGGGCACGCCTGGCGGTGTTCGATCACCTGGCCGCACTCGTTGAGCGCCACGGCGAGGTTCTTCCTCGCCAGGCGCTGCAGGAAGGGGTTGCTTTCGAGGGTCGGCAGATCCGTCTGCTCGGACCGCAGGGCATCTTCAAGCCAAGCCAGTTCAAGCTGCCGCTGTCCATCACGACCGCGCCGCCTGTGCCAGGCAAGGAGCCACCCTACCCCGACCGCGCCGAGGGGGACAGGTTGCGCTACGCCTACCGCGGCACCGATCCTCAGCATCGGGACAACGCAGGGCTCCGCTGGGCCATGCAGAAGAGCACTCCGCTGGTGTACTTCCTCGGGGTGGTGCCGGGGCAGTACCTGGCAACCTGGCCGGTACACGTCGTCGCTGACGACTCGGCGGCCTTGACGTTCACCGTCTCACTGGACGCCACGACCGCCGGCGCCGACGCCGTCCTAGCGGGGGAGGACCCGGCCCGCGGCTACACGGTCCAACCGGTGCGCCAGCGACTGCACCAGCGGGTCTTCCGCGAACGCGTCCTCGCCGCCTACCGGAGCGCTTGTGCGATGTGCCGGCTACGTCACACTGAACTGCTTGACGCTGCGCACATCCTCGACGACACCGACGAGCGCAGCACGACCGCCGTATCCAACGGCATTGCGCTGTGCAAGTTGCACCACGCGGCGTTCGATCACCAGATCGTCGGCGTCCGGCCCGACGGTTTGACCGTTGAGGTCCGCAGCGACATCCTCGCCGAGATCGACGGCCCCATGCTGCGGTACGGGCTGCAGGAACTCGAAGGGCATCGCCTCGACGTGCCGCGCCAGCAGCTGCTGCAGCCCGACCCGGCCTTCCTCGCGGAACGCTACGCCCGTTTCCGCGCTGCTGGATGAACGGGCGCCCGGCCACGGCGGCTCGGCGACCAGCAAGCGAGCCGCCGACGGCGTCCGACGGCCGACGGCCCTTCACGGTCCTGTGCAAATCAGTCGCAGTCCCAGCGCACCTACCGGGAGGTGCTCGCCGGCATCCCCATGCCATGGCGCACCGGTCCCCGTCTGCCTCGCGCACCGGAGGGCACGGGTCGCGGGTCCCGAGCGCACGGCTGCTTGGCGAGCGTCAGCGGGCAACGGCGCGGGCAAGCACCAGCGCGACGTCGTCGTCCAACACCTCATGCGCTTCCTCGACCGCGTGGCGAACGTGCGCGAGGGCGGCGTGTGCGCTGGTCGCTGGTGCGGCCTCCAGGGCGCGGCGCAGTGCCCGTTCGCCGACCTCGATGGACTGACCGCGCTGCTCGACTGCTCCGTCGGTATACAGCAGCAGCATGTCGCGGGCCTCGAGGCGCGTGGTTTCCTCGCCGGCTTCGAAGTCGGCGAACGGGCCGACGAGGTCCCCAGCTCTGCCCCGCTGCTCCACCCGGCCGTCGGCGCGGCGCAGAAGTGACAGCGGGTGGCCCGCATTGGCGATGACCACCTGGATGGGCGTGGTGGTGGTGTCCACGGAGGCAAAGCACACGGTGCAGAACCGCTCGGACAAACCGTCTTGGCCGTGGGCCTTGAGTCCCTCTCGGACCAGAATCTCGTTGAGGCGGGCAAGGACCTTGCTCGGGCGGGTTTCGACGCGCGCCAACGCCCGCAGCATGTGTCGGAGCTCCCCGGTCGCGGCCGCGGCGTGAGGGCCCTTGCCGCACACGTCGCCCAGAGCCAGGGCGAACCGACCGTCGTCGAGGTCGAAGACGTCATAGAAGTCTCCCCCGATCTGCAGCTCGGAGGATGCCGGTGCGTAATGGGTGGCCACCTCCAGGCCCGGGATAGGGGGGATGCGCTGTGGCAGTAGCCAGGTCTGGAGGAGGTCGACGAGGTACTCGCCTCTGGCGCGGCGGGCGCGCTCGAGCGCCACCGTGCGGCGAGCGGTCAAGCGCAGCTCCAGCTCGTCGACGGCGATGTCGGCGAGGTCTTGCAGGGTGGCGATCTCGGCCTCGGTGACCTCGCGGGGCTGACCCCCGATCACGTTGATCGTGCCGAGGTTGTGACCGTCGTGGGTTCTGATCGGGGCCGCGGCGTAGAACCGCACCCGCAGCGCGCCGCGCACCAACGGGTTGTCCATCGAGCGGGGATCACGGGCGGCGTCGGTCAGGATGTAGGGATCCTGCTGCAGGATCGCCGAGGCGCACAGGCCGGGGTCGCGGTCGATCTGCCCCACGTCGAGGCCGTGAGCCGCCTTGAACCAGATGCGGTCGTGGTCGACGATCGAGACCGTGGCAATCGGCACGTCGAAGAAGCGCGCCGCCAGCGCTGCAAGACGATCGAACGCCCCGTCTGGAGGGGTGTCGAGGACCGCGTAGCGACGCACAGCCTCCAGGCGTTCCCGCTCCTGGGGCGGCAAGGCTGGGACCGCGGCCATGCTGGCTCCTTCGCCCGAAAACTAGAACGAGAGTACGTTGGTTCTCACCGGTGCGCTGGACAGACGCATTCGTCGGCTATTCGCCCTGGGTATCGCGGCTGGGCGACGCCGCCAGCCAGCCGGAGCGCCCCTTGTAGACCATAGGATCTACCAAGCTGTAGAATGACCCGCATGAGCGGCACCACAACCGTCCGCGTCGACCGGACCACCCACGACGAGCTCAAGCGGCTCGCTCGACAGCGCAACAGCACCGTTGCAGAAACGGTCGCCCAGGCTGTCCGTGTGCTCCGACAAGACCAGATGGGCCGTGACCTCACACAGTCGACCTCCAGCGACGACGTCGACTGGCTCGATGCTGACCTCGGGTGACGTGGTGCGCCTTGAACTCGGCGTTCCAGCCGGATCGGAAGCCGGCCTGGCGCGCCCCGCGGTCATCGTCACGGCCCAACGCGTCCTCATGCACCAGCCGCGGGTCGTCCAGGTGGTCCCTCTGACCGCAACCCTGCGCGGGTATGACTCCGAGGTGACCGTCACCGCCGACCCTGACAACGGACTCGAGGTCGACTCGGCCGCCCAGTGTCAGCACATCCGCGCCGTGGCCACCGAGCGGCTGGTGGGCACGCTCGGCAACGTCGGGGGCGTGGCGCTGGCCCGGATCCCCCACGGCCGACCGGGTGTCCGGAGCTTGCCCGCCACGTGGCCGAGGTGCTGAGGCGCGAGCTCGGACCGCAGACGGCTGAACAGCGCGCGGCTCTGGTCGATGCTCTCCTCGAGCGGATCGCCGCCCGGCGGACCCGTCATCGACGCCCCCGAGCGCTGCAGGCGGTGCGGTCGGCGCAGGGCTCGAGCGCCGACCGGTTCTGGACGCGTCCGCAGATCGCGGCGGCGACCTACCGCCGGCGTTACCCCTACCTGCGCTCCCGGTTGCAGTTCAGCGCGTCGCTCGAACCCCGGCTCCTGCAGACCGTCCCTGCAGACGAGCTGGCGCGCCTGCGCCAGGAAGTCGGAACGGAACTCGTTGATCCGGCGAGATGGGGGACGACTTCACGCTTGTCCAGTGCTGGGGCAAGACCGCATCGGCGAGGGCGTCAGGACCAGCCCGGCGCACAGGCCGAGCCCGGTGGGCGAGCCGGTTGGCGACAAGGGGTGGAGTGACCATCTGCACGACGGCGTACGTCACTGCCGGCAGCGCCACCTCGGCGGGCAATCGGTCGGACCGCGACGCCACTGCGTCTGGCTGGGGTCATGCGGTCACGTCCGCGTAAGGAGAGCGGGATTGTCGATCGACTTGGCGAGGGCGACGGCGGTCTCGGCCGCTCCCTCCTCTCCCAGTGCTGCCCAGTGGCGGGCGACGCTGACCCGCAACTCTCGCATGCCGTGCGAGGAGGCCAGCCGGTCCAACTCGTCCACCCATTGCTCGGCGCGAGGATGCCCATCGCGGACGGCCAGTTGGGCGAGGGCGTCCAGGGCGTACGCCTGCACCCACAGGTACGAGTCCGGGAGGCGGGCGCACCGCTGCGGCGCGTCGGCGAGGAGCTCGAACGCCCGTGAGGTGTCGCCGCGTTCAGCGGCGACGAGCCCCATGCCGCGAGCCGCCAGGCTTTCCCAGCATGGGTCCTGGATCTGGCAGCCGAGGGCGAACGCGTGGTCGAACATGTCGCCTGCCGTGGCCACGTCGCCGCCCAACAGGTGCGCCTCGGCGATGATGCTGGATGGGAACGGCACGAATGACGTCCACCCGGTCGCCTGGGCTCGGTCTATGGCGGCGGCGGAGTGCTCGACGGCGGCCTCCAGTTCGCGGCGAAGCAGGTGGGCACGTCCGCGCATCGCCGAGGCGAAGGCCCAGGCGCGAGGCTCGTTGGCCGCGTCGGCCGCGGCGATGGCGCTGTCCAGGCGTGCGAACGCGGTCTCGTAGTCCGCGACGTCGGTTTCCAGAGCTCCGGCGGCCGCGTCGACCCACGCGCAGCTGGCAACATCGCCGGGTGCGGTGTCGCGGGCGCGGTCCAACCAGACGCGGCCGCGTTCGTAGCGGCCGCGCAGCAGGTTGACCCAACCGATCTCGCGCTGGGCGGTGCCGAGCAGCGAACGCGCCCCGATCTCGTGCGCGACAGAGGCGGCCTCGTGCAGTGCCGGCAGCGCGTCCTGGTCGCTGCCGCGGGCAGCGTGGATGAGCGCCCCGCCGAGCGCCACCAGCGACCTCACGAGCAGCTGGCGGTCGCCGCTGCCGCGCGCCCCCAGCACGGCACGTCGCAACGCATCGACACCTGCGTCAGTGGCCCCCGCGGACACGGCCGCCTCACCGGCTTGCAGCTGCGCCTGGACTGCCGCGCGCCCGGCGCTGGTCGCCTCTCCCGCAGCGGGCAGCTGCGCGGCCCTGCGCAGAGCGGCCGAAGGTTCGGTACCCAGCTCTCGCCGGAGGAGCTCGGTCGACGTGGCCACCTGCGCCTCCGCCTCGGAGACTCGACCCGCAGCTCTCAGGCACCGCACGAGCAGGACGTGGGCGTTCTCGTCGTACGGGTCTGACACCACGACCCGCTCGGCGAACACCGCAGCGGTGGAAGGCCGACCGTTCAGCGCGTCCAGCGCCGCCTCGCGCAGGAGCGCGGTCGCCATGCCCTGGACTCGGCGCCGCTCCGACGAGACCCACAGCTCGAATGCCGGCGCGCCGTCGAAGCGCATGCCTGCCAGGAGCTCGCCGGTCGTGACCTCGGCGGCGGGCATGTCACCGTCGATCAGTCGCCCGACGTCCACCGCGACGTCGTCAGGAATGGACAGTCGCAAGGGGTCGTCGTCGAGCTGCAGCCCGGCGATGGCCTTGCGCAGCTGGGACAGGTTCCAGCGCACGGCACCGGCGGGGTCGGCGACGTCGGGGAACAGCAACGCCGCGATGCGGTCGCGCCGGACCGGGCCGTCGCTCAGCACGAGGTAGGCCAGCAGCGCCCAGGCCTTGTTGCCCCGCGGTCCCGCGACCTCGACGCCCTCGTGCTCGAGCCTGGGGGTGCCGAGCAGCCGGACAACCCATCCCATGTCGGCTCCTTGGTGACCTGGCCAGTGTCTCAGGCCCTGGGCCCGGCGGGAAGGTCCAGGCGTCGGGCCGCGACTGCGAACTCCCGCTGGCGCACCGCCAACGGCACGTCGCGGCGGTCGGGGGCCAGGTCGCGGTGGCCTGTTCGTTCCGTGATCGTGGCGGTGATCGCAGCCACCGCGCGCCGCGCGTCGGGGGTGTCCGCCAGTTCGGCGATCTCGGCGGCGATGGCGAAGAAGTCGCCGATGCCACCGCCCACGGGGCGAAGGGACGTCTCGGGCGGTGGGGCTTGAACGGTCACTGCTGTCATGGCGCTACCTCCTGTGTGGCAGCACCGTGGCCCTGCACCGTGTGACGGGCCGTGGTACGGCTCGCAGCGCGAGATGTCCCGCATCCGACCCCTGCAGGAACCGGGGTGAACAAGCTCGCGACCGCCAGCGGTCTCTGCACGGTGTCGAGCACGGCGGTCAGGGTCCGCTTCTGCGACGGTGCGCCTGACAGTTGTCGGACCGCGGCAACCTTCAACGGGGGTCGCACGAGCAAACCAGCGCCGGTCGGCGTGTCGGCGTCAGAGCCGGGCTCGTCGTGCTACGAAAACTCAATCGCTCCCCTCGTCGGTCATGGCGGAGCCTCCACGAACTGTGCGACGGTCTCGCACCAGCCGCGCAGCTCGTCGGCGGTGGGGGGCAGCTCGTAGGCGTGCACGTGGCAGGCCTGGCTGAGCCGGCCCCACGCGTGCTCGACGGCGATGGCGAGGTCCCGGTCGTGCAGCCTGCGCAGACACAGCAGCTGCGCCCGCGTGCTCGTGCAGTCACCGAGGGCGCCGTCGCGCGCGCCGCACACCTCGTCGAGGCGCACCTCCAGGGCCTGGCGGGCCAGCAGCGCCGTGGCGCGCGGCCACCGCCCGGCGGTCGCCGGATCAGCGCGATCGATCAGGTCGCGTGCCTGGGCGAGCAGCCAGCCGCCTCCAACGCCGCGCGGCAAAAGCCCGGCACGACCCGGTTGGCCACACCCTCGCCGAGGTCGTCGGTGCTGGCCAGCACCCGCGCGTCGCCGAGCAGGCGGGACACGGGGTCGTCCACCTCGCGGATCTCCACGACGGATTCGGCCCGCCGGGTGACCTCCAGCACGCGGGCGGGCAGGTCGAGGCGACGTACCGCGTCGGCGAGCCGCTCGTCGTGGGTGAACACCACCACCTGCCGACGCTGGGCGACGCGGGCGAGGACGCAGGCGAGGCCGTCGATGCGGGCAGGGTCCATCGACTGGACGGGGTCGTCGACCACGAGGAACCGGAAGGGGCTTTCGGGCAGCGTCGCGCGCGGCAGGAACAGGCTCAGCGCGAGCGCGTGCAGCTCGCCCTGGCTCATGACCCCAAGCGCCGCGCCGGGCACCCCGTCCACGGTCACGTCCAGCGCCACGCGCCGGCGGGGCCCGCCGCCCTCGAGCACGACCTTGCCGAGCTCGACGTTGCTGTGCTGGCGCAGGGTCTGCCAGTGGGCCGCGCACGCGTCGGCGATGGGCCCGAACCGCGCGTCACGCACGACCGCGGTGGTGTCCTTCAGCCAGGCCTCGGCGGCCTTAAGGCCAGTGAGCTGCTCGGCGCCGGCCTCCGCGTCCAGCGCGCGGGGAAGCCATGCGGCCAGCTCACGGGCCAGCGGCCGCCACGCCTCCTGGCGGCGTTCCAGCTCCCCGGCTGCCAGCGTGCGCACCTGCTGCAGCGAGTCGTGCAGGGCGGGAAGGCTCGACTCGATGTGGTCGGCCAGCTGACCGGGACCCTCGCGGTGCTCCCACCCGTCCCACCAGTGCTGCCAGTCGCGGGCGGTGCTGCCGGTCTCCACACCCAGATGCAGCGCCTCCTGCAGCACCGGCGGGGGCAGATCGATGAGCTCCTCAGCCCGGCGCAGCGCGCGCTCGACAGCGGTTTGGGCCTGCGTCGCCTCGCCGGCCGCGGCCCGCAGCCGCGCCGCCTCGGCGAGCGTGTCGGCATGCCAAGCGGCATCCAGCGCGCCCTGGCGGCCGCAGACCGGGCAGTCGCCGTCGCCCCGGTGGTCGTGCAGCTCCAGTGCACGCTCGAGCAGGCCGGCGAGGCGTTCGGCGTCGGCGGCGTCCGTGCCGGCCACCGCGGCCAGGCGCCTGGCGGCCTGGCGAAGGCCGTTGGCCACGGACTCGGCGCGGGCCAGGTCAGGCGCGTGCAGGCTCGCCAGAGCCCCCAGCAGCGCGAGCTCCCCGGCCGCAGCCTCGCCACCACCATCGACGACGAGGCGCTCGACGGCGTCGAGCTGCCAGGACCGGCCGCTCAGCGCCTCGGCTGCGGCCCCGGCGCGCGGGTCGTCGGAGCCGGCCAGCTTGTCCTGCAGGTCCTTGGCCGCGTCCCTGGCCTGCTTGACCAGACGTTCGCGTTCCAGGCGGGCCTGCCGGAGTCGTTCGCTCGCAGCGTTGAGGTCGTCGACGCCGAGGATGACCTCCAGGGCGTCGTACAGCTTGGAGGGACCCTCGTCGAGCATCGAGCCCAGCTCGTTGTAGGACAGGAACGGGCGGTAGGCCGTGAGCGGCTCGGCCCAGGCCAGCGCGTCGAGGTCCTCTCGGGGTTGGCCGTAGCGCTGCACCGCGGTGACCGCGTCCTCCAGATCGGCATCCGCCGACCAGCTGCGGGCGACGGTGGTCGACCCGGTCACGCCCTCCTCGACGAGTTCTGCTGCGACGCGGGCGGTGCGGTGGTGCAGGTTGCGCCAGCCCTCCCGCCACGCCCGAGACCGGTCCCGCCACCGCAGGTTGTGGCCCGTCAGCAGGAGCTCCAAGCCCTCCGCGAAGCTCGACTTGCCCGACCCGTTGCGGCCCAGCACGAGGGTGAAGCCCGGGCCCGGGGTGAGCTCGAGCGTCTGCGCCTGCCCCACCCCACGGAACCCCTCCACGGTCACCGACCGCAGGAAGGCGCCGGCGGGCTCGGGCCGCTCGGCGGCCTCGACGACGTCAGGACGCGCGATCGGCTCGTCGCGCAGCACCGTCGCGAGGTCGGCGTCGCCCTGGCAGGCGGCGAACACCAGCAGCCGCGCCTGCTCATCCAGCGCCTCGTCGGCGTCCAGCCGGCGGAGAACCTCACCCAGTAGCGCCTCGTCCACCCTTGTCACCCCCCACGGGTCGCCCCGGAGGGATGGTGCCAGGTGCGTGTGACGTGGGGAAGTGCTGCCGGTGGGACAGCCGCCGGGGCCGTAGCCGAACCGCCCTGCACCGGGCGCTGCACCCCCCGCAAGATGCACAAGCTCGACCTGACGGCGATGGACGTGAACACCGTGATCCAGCGTGACGACGTCACCGAGCGCTACGCCGGGCGAGCGGGGGGTGCTGTACGGCGTCGTACGCGGCCGGGAGATCCGACCGAGTTGTACGAGGAAGCGCCGTCACGCCCGGGGCTGATGCTGCATGCACGTCACAGGGTCCCGCTATGGTGGATTCCAGCTCAAGAGAGAGCGGCTGTCGGTACCTGGCCGGCCGTTCCAGCTCCCCCGCCGACTCGCGTCCGGGGTGCTCCAGGGAAAGAGCGGGCCATCCGCATCTGCGGACGGCAAGACGCGAGGATCACCCCTGGCGATGAGCTGGTACGGGGTCCTCACCGAACTTGAGGGGACCCCATGAGCATCATCGAGCGTGCCGTCAGCCGTCGTGCCACCACCGTCGCCGAGCTGGCCGTCGACCCTGCCGCCGGCGACGGGTTGTTCCTGCCGTGGGGTGGCCGGCTGCCCCACTTCGCCGAGGCCCGGGCGGTGTGCGGCCGCGGTGAGTCCCACGCCGCCCCGGGCGCGGAGTGCGACTGCGGGTTCACCGGCGCCTACGACGCCGTTTCGCTGCTGGACCTGATCGAGCCGACGATCGGCGAGCTGGCCGGCTCGGCGATGTTGGACCTCGAGCTGACCGGCACCTTGCGGATTGATCAGTCGTGGACCCGCGCCGCCGAGCAGCGCGTCATGGGTGGCGGGGTGATCCGCTGGTGCCGGCGGTGCCGGCCGGGGGACGTCGTCGCGCACGGCCCCGCCCGCCTGTACGGGGCCGAGCGGACCGTTGGGCTGCGGCGCATGCAGGGGGTGGTGACCCGCTGTGATGCCCACACCGACGGTGCGACGCTGACCGGCTACTCCCTGGCCGACCTGGCCGGGCTGCTGCGCACTGAGCTGACCTGGGCGCCAGAGGAGGTCATCGCCGCGCTGGTCGACCGCCGGCGGGCCCGGCTGGTGCTGGGTCAGCGCCGCGGGCCGGCCCTGGGCATGCGGCGCATCGGGCAGCTGCGGATGGGCCAGGTCGGCTTCACCAGCCTGGACAGTTTGCGGCTGGACGGTGACGGGCGGCTGTGGGTCGACGTGGACGGACCCGCGCCGCAGCGGGCGTTGGGTGACGTGCTCGTCCCCGTGCACCGCGCGGTCGACCTGGCCTTCGAGCTCATCGTGCCGGTCACCGCCGCCGAGCGGATCGACGCGGCCGTGGGGCGGCCCCGCCCGCCGCTGCTCGGACGGCGGGAGGCCGAGGTGCGGCGGATCGAGGGCATGGAGCACCTGCCCTCGGCTGGTGGAGGTCTGGGCCCGGGCGGGCCAGCGGTGACCGGGCGGTGGGTGGCCGTCGCAGCCGAAGCCCGCTGCTCCGTCTATCGGCCGGGCCACCGCGTCCACTACATCCAGGCGCGCAAGTCCCGCGAGGACCACGGCGACGGGGTCGCCTGCGCGGTCGTGGAGCTCATCGAGCCCGACGTGGTGATCGTCGGGTTCGGCAAGGCGCGGCATCGCTGGCACAACCACGACCTGCCCCGGCTGCGTGAGGCGCTCGCCGACCTCGGACCGCAGGCGCACATCTACGAGCGAAAGAACCTGCTGCGACTGGGCAACCGCTGCTTCTGCATCGCCATGCCCGGGGGCTGGGATCCCGACTGCGACACGGGTCCGAACCACGGGTTCGTGTTGCGACCGCGCTGAGGGACGAATGCTCGCCAGGCACGATCAAGCGACGTCGTCATCCCTTGGCGCTGCTGTGCTGCACCTCGGCCTGCGCTCGTCCCACCCATTCGAGGTGGTTGCGCCACGCCCTACGGCCGATGAAGAACGGGATGAGCAGCACGAGCAGAGCAGGCGGATACTCCCACATGGCCACCGCCATCACGGCGAGTCCTACGAACGCGATCACGAGTGCGAGACACCCGCCGAGCATTCGCTGACCTTCTGCCGGTATGCATCGTTGCGTAGCTGTGCTGCCGGTCGAACGCTATCTCGTGCGTGCCCTCCCACCCCAGACGCAGCCGGCGCGGTCGAAGAAGAAAGTGAGGAGGTCCGGGCCACCTCGCCGCGGCATACTCGGGCGTCTGTAGTCGCGGGAGAGAGATGGCACTGCACCTGCACAGGGCGGAGCGCGCCGACCGACTGGTCGAGGCGCTCGCACCGAAACCCAGCGCCGCTGCACGAGGTGGTCGAGCTCGACCAGGACGAACGGGGACAGCAGGAAGGGACCACGGTCGCCAGCGTGTCATACGTATGGCGTAGGGGACCGGCGCGTCGCCGAGGATGAGACGGCCGTCGTCACGTGAGCAGCCGCCGTGACCGTGGGCGTCACATCCACCGGTGGGCACTGCAGGTACGCCAGGCGGATTGCGGCGATCGGTTCGCCTCGCACGCGCTGCAGAGGCCGACATCGTCGACTACCTGCTGCGCCGTCGCCGAAGACAGCGTGGGCGCAACGCAGGTCGCCACCCTCGACCACCCCCACCTGCGGGCGGCTTCGGGATCGGCGTGGGAGCTCGTGCTCGCCAGGCAACTCGCCTGCCGGGTTGCCCACGCGCACCTTCCGGTGGGCAGCGAGCGGCAGGCGGCGAGGTCCCCCTTCCCTCCCTCGCCGCCTGCCCGCCGGCGTGCGGTCGACGCGTGGTGCTGAGCGATGCCCCCTGACCGGTGCACGGATGCTCCGTGACGGCTGCACGGTGAAGTAGCACCCGCCGTCGGGTCCGATTCACAGTCGGTTGGATATTCCCAAGTAGTTCGCGTCCGCTCCCCACACCGCGGGCCGGCGGCTACCAACCAGCCACCTGCCGCTCGCTCAGCGGAACGAAGCCCCGGAGCCGGTCTCAGGCTCCCGCGAGCTCGGTGTCGAAGTTCACCTGCTCGACCGCGAGGTCGAGCTCTCGGATCTGGCGGGCCACGTCGTCGGCACGACGACGCAGCGCCGTCACGTCCAGCGCCGCGAACGTCCGCAGCTCCTGCCGACCGAACCGGAAGACGTCCCGGCCGCCGGCCGCCGCGTCGGCAGCGGACTTCAGCAGCCCGAACCGGGTCCGCAGCGCGTCACGCTCGGCCAGTGCGGCGGTCAGCGACCGGCCGTCGGCAAGGGTCGCCTGCAGGTTGGTCTCGTTGATGCGCAGGATCAGCTGGGCGAGCCGGTCGACAAGCGCCTCTGCCTCGTCGAGCAGCGCGGACGCGTCCTCGGCCGCCTCCTCACCCTCGGTGTACCGGGCGGAGGCCGCGACGCGGTCACGCAGCGCGGCGAGCTGGCGCTGGGCGTCGGCCCGCTCACGCAGTGCCTCGGCAAGCAGCATCGTGTGTCACCTCCTCTCGCGATCTTGACGTCTGGATGTTCCGCGGGCCGCCGCGTCCGACCGGTGCGTCCAGGCTGGCCGGCTCGTGGACGCCGCCGGCCGAACAGCGACGGTCAGCGGAAATGGGCAACAAGAAGGCCGCCCGGGGGGCGGCCGGCGTGCGCTGCGGCGGGGGAGGCGCTACAGACGCTCCTCCCCGGCGCAGGCATCCGCCGACAGGCTCCAGCGGTTGCTCGACGCCTCGGCGCGGAACCGCTTCGTGCAGTGCGAATACGACATCAGGGTGCTGATCCTTGCGGGCCGGCGGGCCGGAAACGAAAAACCGGTCGCACGTCGTGCGAGCCGGCCGGGGGACACCCTGGCACAGCCGCGCACCGCCGTCAAGAGCCAAAATTCGGCTGTTCGCAGTTGCCACCGACGGGTGCTTGATGCAGTTCTTGGGCGAGCAGCTCGACGATCCCCACGCCGCCCCGTGCGGCCGTTGCAGCCGCTGTACCGGCCAGGCGCTGCCCGCTGCGGTCGCGAGCGAAGTGGTGGCCGCGGCGTCCAGGCGGTGCGGAGGGACATGGGAGGGCGCCGTCGAGGCGCTGCGCCGGGGCTTCGGCCCGGTTGCGGTCTGGGAGCGGCTGTTCGACGAGCGACCCGAAATCCCGGTCGACCCAGTCGAGCAGCTGCACCTGGGCGTATAGGCGGAGGATCGGGGGTGCGCGCAGCCCGCGGCTCACCGGCCCTCCCGGCCCGCGCTCTCGGCGACCGGCTCCTGCTCGGCGCGCACGCCCCGGAAGCCCAAGTCGTCAGCCAGGTGCAGGTACACGTGGCCCCGCAGGACACCGTCGACGCGCTCGACCGGGCCGTACGCGCCGGGGTGGGGGGGTTGCCGGTGCGCTGGCGGTGGACCTCGCCCCAGCCGGCGCCCTCAGCGCAGGAGCTGGGCGACGTCGACGGCCACGCCGGTGTGGTGCAGCGCGTGGACCACGCCCTCACGGTGGCGGGTGACCGAGGCGAACGACGTGCCGGCCGGCTCACGGTGCACCACGACCTCGTCGCGCCCGAGGTCGACCACCCAGTAGTCGGCAAGGCCGGCGGCGGCGTACAACGCCGCCTTCAGGCCCAGGTCGGTGCGGCGGCTCGAGTGGGCCACCTCGATCACCAGGCTCGCGGTCGTGGGGTGGGCGACGCGGTACCCGCCGGTGGGCTCGACGACCGCGAAGTCGGGGTGGGGCAACGACAGGTCACTGATCGCCAGCGGCGAGCCGACCCTGACGTCGCCCTCGGTCGCCGGAACACCCTCGACGAGGATGCGGGTCAGGCGACTGTTGATGGCCGCGTGGGACGGGCCCTCTTCGGCGGCGAGGACGAGGCGACCGTCGAGCAGCTCGACGTCCTCGTCGGCGAAGAAGCCCTGGGCGGCCAGCGCCTCGTACTCCCGGCGGTACAGCGGGCGGATCCGTGGGCCGCCCTCGAGCTCGTCAACGGCCATGGGACCAACCTGCCCGTTCGTGGACCCGACGGCAACCCCGCCTGTGGACCCAGCGGTCGTCGCCGAGCAACCGCTCGGCTGCCGGCATGCGCCACCGGTGTGACACCGAGGCCCAGTCGTGAAGACCCCTGCCCTCCACGGACATGGACCAGGCCAGTGAGGCCGCGACCAGTTGGCGGACGCCCGCCGCACCGAGCGGAGTGAGCCGCACCTGCCCGCCCTGCTGACGTTGCAAGCCGTGGATGGTGGTGACGACCTCGACCCCGTCCACCGCCAGGGCCGCGAGGTCGGCCCAGGACCCCGCAGACGTGACGCACGCCCCCGGCGAGGTAGTCACGGTGGCGGGCGTACTGCTCGTCGTCGAGGTCGCGATGTCGAACGAGGCCTCCACCAGCGACCACAGGCGGCCGGCGAGCTCGCTGAGCGCCAGCGGCCGGCCGGTCAGGAGCAGATAGGGGCAGCACGTCGGCCGGAGGCAGCCCGAAGCGGTGCGGGGCGTAGGGCGAGGGCCGCACGATCGGCGCGTCGACCCGGTCGAACACCGCCACGGGGAGGTCGAGGGTGGAAGGCGGTCATCGACACGGTCAGCGGCACAACGGCCGCGGCGGTGCGGGGAGGTGCCGGTTGCGCTGTGGCGCAGTCGATCCAGATCGCGCGTGAGAGCCAACGGTGGCAGCATTGTGGAGCAGGGGTCGGCCCAGCAGCCATGCCCAACGCGGTCGTGGAGGTCGGCGTGTCGGGATACCGGTTGGCCACAGGTCAGCTCGACGCCTTGTGCCGGGAGTTCAGCGCCTCGCTGCCCTTCAGGACCTTTGAAGAGCTCGAGGAGTTCATGACCGATGACGGGACACGCTCGACTGTAGGACGCTTCCGCGGCTCGACGCTGCCACGCCGGCGGGCCCCGGCGGCAGCCATCAGTTACTGCAGGAGGCGTACCCGGCAGCGAGGCCCAGGGGCGCGGGCGAGCCGAGCGTCACCGGTCAGCAGGTCGCAGCTCAAGACCTCGGCGAGCGCGATGTAGGTAGCGTCGTATGCCGTGACGTTGGCGCGTAGCTCGCAGCTCCTCCTCAGCAGGGGAAGCGTCGGGTAACGCGCCAGCTCGATGGCTTCGAGGTCGTCAATGGCCTCGGCGAAGCGCGTGTCGGAGACCGTGCCGTCGAGCCACCGCCTGCGCAGCACGGCGAGGGTCTCGACGTCCACAAGATCCGGCGCGGCAAGCTCTCCGGCGGTGCCGACCTCGTTCCGCGCCCGCTGACCGTCGAGGCTGTCGTCGCCGATCACGTTGGCCAAGATCGACGCGTCGACCACGATCACCGACGCGACCGCTCCTCGGCGATGTCATCGACGGCCTGCTGGAGCCCGACCTCACCACCGCGGTGGTGCTCGATGCGCTCCAGGACGTCCTCGAGCGTGGGCTTCTCGGCGAGGCGCTTCAGCTCGGTCGCCAGGTACTGCTGCAGCGACTGCCCACGCCGCTTGGCCCGTCGCTGTAGTTCTGCGTGGACGTCCTCCGGCTCGCCGGCCTGGATGACACCCCGGCCGGATACGCCAACGGTCACGGTGCGGATGCTGCCCCCCTCGGCGACGCCGCGTCGCGGTTGCGGGCGCGAGCCGCCTGACGGATGCCGCGTCAACGCATCGGGCTTCGCCCGCCCCGCGCCCGGGTGATGCCCGAAGGGTGCCGAGGACCGGGCGCCGCCGGCCGCTGTGGCGAGCCGGCGACCGTCGCCGTGACCAGCCGGGGTGGTTCTCGACCCGCACGGGCAACCCCGAGGCCGGCCGCTTCGACCTCCGACGCCCACGGGGCAACCCCGGCCCGCACAACTCACGCCCGCGTTGGACCCTCACGACACCCTGCCGCCCGGGTTGCGCGCGGGGATCGGTCGGTGCTCTTGAGGACCTCACCCGCGCGCCGCGCACAAATGTCGACCCAACGGGTCGCCTGCGGCTGCCAGGCGACAAGTCCGCCCTGTTCGAACCGCGGATGTTGGATACTCCGTGACCGCTGTTCCGTGAAGGGATGCACCGTGCCCCCACCGCCCAAGGCGACACCCGCCCTCCATGCGCTGTCCAAGGCAGAGCGCTCCACCGTGCTCGAGCAGCTGCTCGCCGGCCATCCCGAGCTCATCGAGGATGCCGAGGCCATGGCCGCCGACCTCCTGACCGGCGTGAGACGCGCCGCGGTGGCCGACGAGCTCGTCGCCGTCCTCCTCGCCGTGCCCTTCACCGCGATCGCCGACCGAGTCGGCAAACAGCCCGGACGTGGTTACGTCGAGGCGGCGGAGGCCGCCTCCGAAGTGCTGGAGGAGCGGCTCGAGCCATTCCTCGACGACCTGCGCCGCACAGCCGCCGGCGGGTTCGCCGATGCCGCCACCGAACTTGGTCTCGGCCTCCTGGTAGGGCTGTACCGCCTGCGGCAGGAAGCCGGGCCCGATACCCTCATCGGGTGGGGCGCTCCGGATCAGGAGGCGTGGGAGCTTGCCACAAGTGTCGTCCTCGCGTTCGACGACGCTGGCCTCCAACCGGCACGGGAGGTCATCGACGCGCTCGTCCCCGACTGGGCGGGCATCGCCTGAGCTGCGGGCCGGGCGAGCGTTTCCCGAACGCGGTGCGCGCGCCTGGAGGCGCGCGAAGCGACCCCTACCAACCGCCGGTCCTGCGACTGCAGGCCTCGCCGGCCGCGGTCGCCCGCTCCTTCTCTGGGGCATCCGGACCCGCGGGCCGGAAACGAGGTACGCGGTGGATGCCCGCCAGCGCACCCTGCGCCGCGACGCCGAGCACCTCCTAAAGGCAGGCCTGCTCGGCCAGGGGAACAAGGCAGAACGCCAACGTATACGTATTGTATACGGCATGGTAGCCTTCATGGCATGACCGTGCCGATCACCACCAGACTCGACGAGGACACCGTCGACGCGCTCGACCGGGCCGTACGCGCCGGCGTGGGGCCCTCCCGGGCCGCAGTGGTCGCCGAAGCGGTTCGGGAGTGGCTCGCCCGCCACTCCGAGGACGCCATCGCCGCCTCGTACCGCCGCGCCTACGCCGAACCCGACGCCGAACACGACGAACTCGTCGCCCGACTGGGCGCCTACTCCGCCAGCGTGACCACGAACGAGCCCGACCGGTGATCGCCCGCGGCGATGTCTGCATCGCCGACATCCCCGACGTCGGCCGCCACCCGGTCGTCGTCGTGACCCGCGACACCGCGCTGCCGGTGCTCACCTCGGTGGTGTGCGTGCTCGTCACGACCCGGGTGCGAGGCCACGTCGCCGAGGTGCAAGTCGGCCAAGACGAGGGACTGAACCAGGAAAGCGCAGCGAACTGCGACAACCTGTTCACCCTGCCCACGGCAACGTTGCGCCCGGTCGGCCGCTTGGGACCCGCCAAGCTGCACGAGCTCGACGGCGCCCTGGCCATCGCGCTCGGCCTGCGTTAGCCGCCAGCACCGATACCCAACCACTACGGGCTCGGTGTGGTCTGCGGCGCGCGCGCCAGGGCTGCCAGCACCTCGCGCTTGCCCTGCGCCGCATCGTCGAGGTCGAGCTCGACGGCGCCGGTGGGGGTGAGGAACACGAACACCACACGGGCGACGGGTTCGCCGGTCGCCAGCTCGACGGCCAGGGCGTAGGCGCCGCCCTGGGCGCGGTAGGTCGCCATGCGCCGGTCGAGGTCGGCGGTGGACGAGGCGGTCTTGTAGTCCACGACCACGAGGCCGTCCTCGGTGCGGTACAGCAGGTCGATGTAGCCCTCCAGCGTGCGGTCGCCGACGGGGGCGGCGACGTAGGTCTCCCGCCAACGCGGGCACCCCAGCGCCTCGCGCACCGACGGCGCGGCGAGCGCGGCGCGGGCG
>DATLGH010000016.1 GCA_035540635.1 Egibacteraceae bacterium
CGCCGTCGTGACCCCGACCGCGAAACGCGCGCGCTGGTCCGTAAACTCGAGCGCCTCGGACACACCGTCACCCTCGAAAAGAAGGCCGACGCCGCATGAACCCGAAGCACAGCTGCCCGTCACCGGCATTTTCACCCTAGATTGGACAAGTGCCAATCTCCGGAAAGGTGGCTTCGACCGCTATCAGCGCCGTGGAGCTCGCCCGCCTCGCCGGCGACTGGGCGGGCGGCGGGTCACGGTCCGCCGGCCTCGCCGAGGTCGTCGCGTCGGCGATCGCCGAGGGTCGTCTGCCGCCGGGCGTCCGCCTGCCGGCCGAGCGCACCCTGGCCACCCAGCTCGGTGTCAGCCGCAACACCGTCGTCGCCGCCTACGACCGGCTGCGCCAGGGTGGGCTCGTGCGCACCCGTCAGGGCAGCGGGACCGTGGTCGGCGGGCCGGGGGAGCCGGGCGCCGGGCCACGCGAGGCGCGCATGGCCCGGACGCTGCTGCCGAACGGGATCTTCGACGGTGTCCTCGGCACGGACGAGGGCGGTACGGATCTGCGGGCGGCGTACTGGGTCGGGGCCGACGAGCTGCCACCCGGCGCCTTCGCCCTGGACGAGGTCGGCGTGCGGGACCTCGTCGGCGGCCATGGGTACTCCCCCGCTGGCATCGCCGGCCTGCGCGAGGCCTTCGCGGCGCGCCTGACGTCGCGCGGTCTGGCTACGGCCGCTGACCAGGTCATCGTCACCAGCGGGGCGCAGCAGGCGTTGTCGCTCGTCGTCCACTACGTCGTCGACCCGGGTGACCGGGTGCTCGTCGAGGACCCGACCTACCCGGGCATGATCGAGGCGCTGCTCGCCGCCGGCGCTGACGTCGGCGGCGTGCCGAGAAGCCGCCAGGGACTTGACCTCGCCGCGCTTCGCACCCAACTGGCGAGGCGCGCGCCCCGGCTCGTCTACCTCCTCCCCACCGTGCACAACCCGCTCGGCACGACCATCCCGGGTCCTGACCGGGCCCTGCTCGTGCGTGCCCTGCGCCCCGCGCCGCTCGTGGTGGAGGATCTGACCCTGGCCGACACGGAGCTGCGGCCGACGGGTTGGCGACCGCTGGCCGCCGACGCCGAACGGGACGGGGGCCCGCCCGTCATCACCGTCGGATCGCTGAGCAAGAGCATGTGGGGAGGGCTGCGCGTCGGCTGGCTGCGGGGGCCTCGCGCCCTCGTGCAGCGGCTCACGCGCATGAAGGCCATCCACGACATCGGCAGCTCCATTCCCAGCCAGGTCATCGCCCTGCGCCTGCTCGCCCACGAGGCGGAGATCACCGAGCGCCGCAGGCAGGCCGTGGCCCGCCGTCTCGCGGCGCTCCAGAGCCTGCTCGACGAGCAGCTCCCGGGTTGGACGTGGCAGGAACCGACCGGCGGGCTGTCGCTCTGGGTGCGCATCGGGGAGGTGAGCGCGATCGACTTCGCCGCCTTCGCGACCCGCTACGGCGTCGCGGTGGCTCCCGGCCCGCTGAGCAGCCCGACCGCTTCCCACTGCGACCACCTGCGCCTGCCCTACGGGCAGCCCGTGCCCGTCCTGGAAGCCGGCGTGGCGCGCCTCGCGGCGGCCTGGCGGGACTACACGCGGCGGCTGCGGCCCTCCGACGCCGTCAGCGTCGTGCTTTGAAGGCTGGGTGTGGAAGCGACGGCGGCCGGGTAGGCGGGAACGCGCACACCGGTCGCCGCAGCCGGCGGCCTTCCCGTAGGAGCGAGCATGGTCACCCGTTCACCCGTCGCCACCGATCGGCGCAAGCTGCTGCGCATCTACCTCAACGATCATCTCGCCGGTGCGACCGCCGGCGTCCGGCTCGCGCGCCGCAGCCTGCGCAGCAACCGCGGCACGCCACTGGGCGCGTTCCTCGGGCAGCTCGTCGATGAGGTCGAGGAGGACCGCGCCGCGCTCGAAAGGCTCATCGCTGCGTTCGCCTTCCCGCGCGGCCGAGTCAAGGTGGCCGCGGCCGTGGCGGCCGAGTGGATCGGTCGTGGCAAGCTCAACGGGCGCCTCATCGGCTACTCCGACTTGAGCCGCGTCCTGGAGCTCGAGGGGCTCTACCTCGGCGCCGAAGGCAAGCGGCGGCTTTGGCTGAACCTCCAGCGGATCGCCGAATCACACGATGCCATCGCCGCGCTCGACCTCGACCGGCTCATCGCCCGCGCGTCCTCCCAGCTCGAGCGCCTGGAGCATCACCGCAGCGAGGCGGCAGCACGCGCTTTTGCCTGACCGGCCCGGTGGGAGCAAGGCGCCTGACGACCTCGCGGGGGGCCGGCCGTGGCAGCTTTGCGGCTACGCCGCCTTGACCGCACGAATGATCGCCGCGTGCAGTCCCTCGGCGACCTCATGCGTGAACGTGATGTCGACGTCCTCGAAGCCCGCAGCGACGAGGCCCGCGCGGTACTCCCCGACCGACAGCGCGCCGGCGGGCGCATCGGCATCAGCGACGTCGTCGCCGAGGACCGCCTCGACGCGGCGGAGCGGTCGGAGAGGGGCAGCTACGTCGGGTGCATCGCCGGCGCGCTGTCGGTCGGGGAGTACCGCGCGGGCCTCGTCGC